>NZ_JAHPXO010000035.1:0-52030 GCF_019041495.1 Parabacteroides sp. MSK.9.14 | reverse complement strand
TTTTTATCTCTCACTTTACAACAGTTTATGGATATACGGAATGATTTTATAGATCTTTATAATGTACATGACAACCATAAGCCTAAACCTAAAAAAACAAGGAAAGCCCCTATCCTGACGGATAAAGGGCTTTTTAAATCCTTTTGTCTTCCTCCGGAGGAGGTTAACCTAAATACGATTTGAGGAGCTTGCTACGCGTACCTTGTCTTAGTCTTCTAATTGCTTTTTCCTTGATCTGGCGGACACGCTCTCTTGTGAGGCCAAATTTGTCGCCAATCTCTTCCAATGTCATTTCCTGACAGCCTATACCGAAAAACATTTTGATTATCTCACATTCTCTTTCGGTTAATGTAGCAAGGGCTCGATCAATTTCTTTTGCCAATGACTCGTTCATTAACGACCGGTCTGCGATAGGAGCATCATCGTTAACAAGCACATCCAAAAGACTGTTGTCTTCGCCTTCCACAAACGGAGCATCTACCGAGATATGTCTTCCTGACACTTTTAACGTATCAGAAATCTTATCCACCGGAATATCCAGTTCGTCTGCAAGTTCTTCAGGAGAAGGTCTGCGTTCGTTTTCCTGTTCGAATTTAGAGAAGGCTTTGCTGATTTTATTCAACGACCCCACTTGATTCAACGGAAGACGTACAATTCTTGACTGTTCTGCCAAAGCTTGCAAAATAGACTGACGAATCCACCACACAGCATAGGAAATAAACTTAAAACCTCTGGTCTCGTCAAATTTTTCAGCCGCCTTAATCAACCCCAGGTTACCTTCATTTATAAGGTCCGGTAAACTTAACCCCTGATTTTGATATTGCTTAGCTACAGATACAACAAAACGCAGATTCGCTCTGGTCAATTTTTCCAATGCTCTCCGGTCGCCTCTTTTGATAGCCTGTGCCAATTCTACTTCTTCTTCTACTGTGATCAGATCTTCACGGCCTATTTCCTGAAGATACTTGTCTAGAGAAGCGCTTTCGCGATTGGTAATGGACTTTGTGATCTTTAACTGTCTCATCCAATGTTTTTATATTGAGAATATCAGGGTGCAAAGATAATATTATTTTTATTGACAGAATTGGCTGGATGCACCCTACACCCAGCCAATTATAAACCTTTAACAATCTTCCCGCCAAATAAGACAAATATAACGTTATTTTATTATTCAGCCAGGTCTATAGCATATACTTTCGTACGTCCATTCGGGTAGAAACCTTTTACTACGATATAACGATCGTCCTCATTTCCTTTCAAAACCTTGTCAACTATTTTCTCAAGTTGTTCAGGAGATGAAATCTTCTGATCGTTTACAACCATGATAATGAAGCCTTTTTTGATACCGGCATCTTTCAGTTTACCATTCAACAAACCAGTCACTTCAATACCATAACTTACACCTAATTCACGTTTCTGTTCGTTTGTCAACGCGCTAAAAGCGGCTCCTAAAACTTCAGCACTGTCGGCGGCTCCTTTCACTACAGCCGTACTACCCTGTGCGTTACGAAGTTCCACATTAAATGTCTTGGTGCTACCATTACGGTCTACAGTAACCTGTACCTTGTCACCCGGACGATATTTACTAATCTGTTCCTGCAAAGCATTCGCAGATTTCACTTTTGCACCATTTACAGCAACAATCACGTCACCTTTTTCAATTCCGGCTTCCTTGGCAGTACTGCGATCTGCGAAATCAGCCACACACGCACCTTCGGAAACTTTTATCTTGGATTTCAAGGTGCTCAGCTCTTCTTTCTGTTTAGCCGGCAAGTTCGGATAGCCCAGCATGTCGGCGATGTCACCCACACTCATAATTTGGACACCCAGGATTGCACGCTGCACCGTACCATACTGCTTCAAGTCGTTTGCCACTTTCCCTGCAATACTGATAGGCACTGCAAACGAATAACCTGCAAAGTTTCCTGTTTCGGAATAAATAGCAGTATTAATACCGACCAACTCACCTTTCGTATTCACCAGCGCTCCCCCACTATTACCGGGGTTCACGGCTGCATCGGTCTGGATAAAGGACTCGATCTTGCTCTTGTCTCCACCTCCCATCGAGATACCACGCCCTTTTGCGCTCACAATGCCAGCCGTAACCGTAGAAGTCAAATTAAACGGGTTACCGACAGCCAACACCCATTCCCCAACTTTCAGTTTTTCAGAATCACCGAACGGAATGGTTGGAAGATCTTTCGCATCGATCTTAAGCAAAGCGATATCTGTCGTCGGATCGGTTCCAACCAATTTGGCTGCAAACTTACGATTGTCATTCAATGTCACTTCCAGCTCATCCGCTCCATCGATCACATGATTGTTCGTTATAATATATCCATCGGTCGAAATGATCACCCCGGAACCGGCCCCGACCCGTGGTTGCGGTTGCGGGCGTTGGAACCCTCCACGTCCTCCGAATCCGAAGAAATACTCGAATGGATCGACATACTGCGGCTGATTGCCTCCGTCGGCATATTGTTTGGCATTTGTCGTGGCCTTAATATGCACAACGCCATGAACCGTACTTTCTGCAGCCGTAGTAAAATCCGTATTCTCTGCAGCAACCGTGTTATAACCGGCTAACCGGATCGGCTGGTTGAAGGTATTTGCTGAGCCGGAAGTGCCAAATACCGGTTGATTCTTATTAATCAGGTAAGCACTCGTCCCAACAGCCGCCCCCGCACTGATTGCAGCCACGAGAACTATACCAAGCACATTTTTCCACATCTTTTTCATACTCTCATTATTTTATCAAACATTTAAATTTAACATTTTTCTTTCGACAAAGAAAAGTCAAAAATCGTGCGATTATTCCATTTGCAACTATTTTTTTATCACTTTTAACGGCACTCTGCAAGGGCTTAACTGCGATTAACAGTACTGTGTAATGCAAAGTACCTTTTTAACAATCAACTGTCTGCCAAATGGTCATACATTCAATAATATAACAGCAGGAAAGGCAGAATGTTTCCCATGAACCTGCCATCAGATATCTATGTAATTTATTTTCAACAATGTCGAACATATACATAGCATTATCGAAAACAAATTAGACTGGAAGAAAAGTAAAAGAGAACTATATCGAACCATTTTGATGTGGTTATCCCTATTTTCAATTTTCAATTGTCGATTAAAAGAATTACCTTTGTCGCATTGCAGTCTGCCGGTCTGTCGCTCGTCCTTCAGGACGGGAGGAACGTCCGGGCAACAAAGAGCACCATACTTCTTAACGGGAAGCTGTCCGTAAGGGTAGAGTAGCGTAACAGAAAACGACCGCCGGCCTGTCCGGTAAGGGTGAAAAGGTGAGGTAAGAGCTCACCGGGTCTTATAGCAATATAGGATGCCGTACGCCTTATGGGTTGTAAGGTCATGTATACCGGCGCATGTAGGATTGCTCGTCCGATGCCGGGGGGTAGACCGCTAAAGCTTACTGGTGACAGTAAGACGAGATAAATGACAGACGCTCCCGTGCAAACGGGAGTACAGAACCCGGCTTATAGGCAGGCTGCTTTTTTATAATGTGCCAGTATACCAATTCAACAATATGCCAATTAAATGGTTTTCTATCGGTATATTGGCACATTTAATTTATTGGCACATCATATATATGAAAACAACCGGTAAAAAGACGCTCGGAGAACGGATCAACGCCCTACTGACAAGAATGATCCGTTTCGTCACTTACGACATTTGGCGGATCACCGAAAATGAAGTAAGCGGACTGAAAGAGCTTTATATCAACATCATCAAGACAATAATTCTTGCAGTCAGGGGGTTTCAGAGCGAGAATCTTCAAACGAAAGCCTCCGCCCTCACCTACAGCACCTTGCTATCCATCGTGCCTCTCCTAGCGGTTCTGTTGGGGATAGCCAAAGGGTTCGGCTTCCAAAACACCGTACGCCAGGAATTGTTCGACTATTTCCCCGGACATGAAGTGGAATTGACCAAGGCTTTCGAATTCGTGGAAAGTTATCTGGAGCAAGCACAAGGCGGCGTAATCATCGGGGTCGGCCTGATCCTGCTATTTTATACAGTTGTCAACCTGATCTCATCCATAGAAGACACGTTCAACGACATCTGGCAGATACAGAAATCACGTCCGTGGTATCGGAAGTTATCCGATTATCTGGCCTTGTTCCTGATTTTACCGGTACTGATGACGGCTTCCAGCGGTTTATCCATCTTCCTGTCCACTTTGCAGAACTCATTTATCAGCCAGTACTTTTTCTTTACTCCACTGGTCGAACTGATACTGAACATAACTCCCTACCTCATTACGATCCTGGCATTCACAGGACTTTATATTTCATTACCCAATACGAAAGTACGGTTTGTAAACGGCCTCGTGGCTGGAATCCTGTCAGGCATCGCATTCCAATTCTTCCAGTTTATCTACATCAGCGGGCAGATCTGGGTGAGCAAATACAACGCGATCTACGGTAGTTTTGCCGCCTTGCCCCTGTTGTTGCTGTGGTTACAATTGTCATGGCTGATCTGCCTGTTCGGGGCGGAAATCTCGTATGCTTCCCAAAACGTGAAGAAATTCAGTTTCGAGCGTGACAGCAAGAACATCAGCCGGCGATATAAGGATTTCCTCACGCTGCTGATAGCGTCCCTGATCGTAAAACGGTTCGTAAAAGGAGAAAAGCCTTATACGGCAGATGAATTGTCAGACGCTTACCGCATACCGATCCGTATCACGACACAGATACTCTATCAACTGACCGAACTGCACATCATTATCGAAGTCAATTACGGAGATGACGAACGCGTCGTTCACTACCAGCCGGCCATCGACGTAAACAAGATCACTGTCAGTTATCTACTGACACGCATGGACGAATACGGCTCGGAGAACTTCAAGATCGACACGTCCAAATTGTTCAGCAAGGAATGGAAAGCCTTGCTGAAAACCCGCGAGGACATGATTAAGGCGAATGACAACATTTTGTTGAAAGACCTTTGAACAATTGACAATGGATTATTGACAATTATTAAGGGATGGATAAAAGAAAAGGGAATACAGATCTGACAGAAGGGAAAGTATGGAAAGTGATCGTTCGCTTTGCAGTGCCGTTGCTGGTCGGAAATCTGCTGCAACAGTTCTATAACATAACGGACAGCATTATTGTCGGACAGTTTCTGGGAAAGGAGGCACTGGCAGCGGTATCGGCTTCCTTTTTCATCTATTACTTCATCATTTCGCTCGTGATCGGTGTAGGAAGCGGTACTACGGTAGTCATTTCACAACTTTTCGGAGCCAAACAGTATCAAAAGGTACAACTTGCGTTTTCCTCCTTCTTCATATTCATGTTAGTCGGAGGAATAATACTATCCATTGCAGGGATTATTTTCGCCGAGCCGGTTTTCCGCCTGACCAATACGCCGGAAGAGGTTATTCCGCAAGCGGTAGCCTATTTTCGCATTTACATAGGAGGAACATTCCTGTTCGTAACCTTCAATAGCATCATTTCGATTTTGCGAGGCGTGGGCGAGTCTGTTCGCCCAATGCTGTTCATTCTGATTACGACAGTCCTGAACATTGCGTTCGACTTGCTCTTCATACTCGTATTCAAATGGGGTATAGAGGGAGCTGCTCGTGCGACTGTCGTTTCGCAGGGAATCGGTATGTGTATAGCCCTGGCGTATGTAAACAATACGCACCCCTTGCTATCCATCAAAAAGCAAGATATGCTGTTCGACTGGAAACTGTTCAAAGAGAGCTTAAAAATCGGACTGCCGACAAGCGTACAGCAATGTGCGATCGCCCTCGGACTGATCGCATTGCTGGGAATCGTGAATAGTTTCGGAACCAATACACTGACAGCTTACGGTGCCGCCGGAAAGATAGACACGATCATCACTCAGGCTATCCTCACCCTATCAGGAGCGTTAGCAGCTTTCTGCGGACAAAATATCGGAGCCGGGAGACTGGACCGGGTGAAAAAGGGAGTACAGTTTACGATGTACACGAATATAGCCCTGGGACTATTAACTTTTGCCGCCGTCTATCTATTCGGCAACGAGATGATGAGAATTTTCACGAAAGACATAGATGTCGTGGCGATTGGAAAAGAATATCTGCTAATTATCGGTGGTTTCTTCATTGTACATGGGGCACTGAACGTGTACAACGGAGCACTCAGGGGAGCTGGAGATACCTTGTTCCCAATGATAACCAGCCTGGTCTGCCTCTGGCTGATCCGTATTCCCCTCGCCTATTATCTCAGTTCATGGTTGGGACGCAACGGAATCTGGTGGGCGATCGGTATCAGCATCACAATCGGACTAATCGTGACCTTCGTTTATTATAAGATGGGGTTCTGGAAGAGAAGAAGGAGGATTTATGAATTATGATTTCCTGTTACACTGCATAAATCATAATCCATAAATCTCAGTACCGATTATAGCTAATCACTTCTTTCAGATCTTTGCGTTTCTTAGGTCTGTCCGGTTGGGTAGAATAGCCGATAACGATGTCCAGCAAAACACGTTTGCCGGAAGGGATATCCAATAGTTTACGAACTTTCGTTTCATCAAACCAGCCGACAATACAACTCCCCAACCCTTCATCTTCGGCAGCCAGCACAAGGTGAGCGGCCGTTATGCCGATATCCAGATGGGAGAAATTCTTGTCCTTGATCCACGAGCCGATACCTGCTGTCAGATTCGGCCTCTCCTCCACGACCAAGATATGTACGGGCGCCTGTTTGGTGAAATGGTTCATTCCCAAAACACGGTTCGAAGTTGCGTCTGCCACCCGATTCTTCAGTTCGGGATCATCCACCACAATAAAATGCCAAGGTTGGGAATTACAAGCAGACGGCGCGATACACGCCGCCTCCAGAATACGCTGTAATTTTTCCTTTTCCACCGGACGCTGCGGATCAAAAGCCCGGTCACTTTGGCGCCGGCTTGCTAAAGAGAGGAAATCTTTCATTTGAACTGCATCATCTTACTGATATACTTACCGACAATGTCGAACTCAAGATTGACGACCGTACCTTTTTCGATCTGGCAGAAGTTGGTGTTGTCATGCGTATACGGAATGATCGCTACCTGAAAACTATTCTGCTTCGAATTACAGACAGTCAGGCTCACACCATTGACACAGACGGAACCTTTCTCGACAGTTATATATCCCTGCTGCGCCATCTCTTGGTCGAACGGATATTCGAACGTATAATACCAGCTTCCATTTGCATCTTCCACACTTGTACAAACGGCAGTCTGGTCGACATGCCCCTGCACGATATGTCCGTCCAGACGTCCGTTCATCATCATACTGCGTTCCAAATTCACGAGTGAACCTGGTTTCAGCAGCCCCAAGTTGGAACGTTCCAGAGTTTCTCGCATGGCTGTAGTTGTGAATGTATCCCTATCTTTGCGAACCACAGTCAGGCAAACGCCATTGTGGGCCACACTCTGATCTATTTTCAATTCATCGACAAAAGAACACTTCATAGTGATATGAATGTTGTCTTTATCATGCTCAATCGCCACGACCTGAGCTGTTTCTTCTACAATTCCTGAAAACATAAGATTGTTGTTTTAATGATTATCGAAGTCCAAAGATACGGAAAAACCTTATATTTGCCACATATAACAATAATACTTAATATTATATGGAAGCAGATAAAGTAGACAAATTTCTTCTTGCCAATGAAAGCAAATTTCCTGATTATGAAATTCCTATCCATCGACTGCTCGACCTTCCTCCTGAAAAAGAGGCGATTTTAGCAAAAAACCATTTCAAAAGCCCGATCTGTATGTTGTCCGTTTCTTGTTTCTTAGGATACTTCGGTTTGGATCGTTTCCTGATCGGGGACTGGGGTAAAGGTATCATTAAACTGCTCACAGGCGGTGGTCTGGGAATCTGGTACATCATCGACTGGTTCCTGATCGTGAGAGCGACAAAGAGGAAGAATATGGAAAGATTAGAAGAGATCATAAATCACCCCTAACTATCATTTTAGCTGTTTTACCAGACATAGAAGTACGCTAAAAGCATTAAAAGTGGAACGTTTTCAGAAAAGAATAAGCCTTTTCTGTCGAAACACGTTACTTTTTAGACAAAAGATGCCTGATGTTTTTCTCAAAACGCCCGTCAGAGCGCCTTTTACACCCCCATCTGAAAGCTATCGAAACCCTGGTCTGCAGATAACTGAGATCCGGATCTCGACAGACAAAAGCAACTACATATCTGATAATAAACCATATAGTACGCGTAAAAAAGCGATCACACCCATGATAGTACAATCATAGAAAAACAACTGTCATGCCAACTATCATTTTATGTAGGGCTTGACATTCATAGTTTCAACAGCAAAGCATGATAGTATGACAATAAAATAGAGGTAAAGCTAAGTGCCTTACCTCTATCATTATTGATTGATTATATATCGTCAGATATATTATTGAGCTTGTTCCAACTGCAATGTCTTAGTCGGTTCGTCGCAAACTTCAGTCGGACCAAAATACTGGATAGGACCAGGATAAACATAGCTTGTCGTCATAGCCCATTCATCGCGGTTAGCAGCAAATTTCTTGAAAGGAGCACCGTCGAGCTTAACCAAAGCTTTCTGGATAACAGGTTTCATTTCGCCGTGGCGTTTTTCCATGTTCATCATCATAGTTACAGGGATACCACCAGCGATCCACTTGTCAGCCGGAGCTGTCGTGTTGCGTACGGAAGACATATAACCTGTCTTGCCGGCGGCGATCAGGCAAGAAGCCGTATAACCCAAAGAATAGCAGTAGTCCGCATCATAGTTGGATGGAGCAGCGCAACGGCCTTCGTAACCGAAGAAGTGGTGCTGTGCAGCAAACTTGCCGACATATTTGCCTTCGGCCTTCCATTCTGCCAACTTCTTGCCAACCATTTCTGACAGCAATTTTTCTGTTTCGATCAGAGAAACCTGTACGTTTCCATGCGGGTCGCGATCGAGTGACAACTGACGTGCCACACCTTCCGGCAGGGAAGCATACAAGTCGGAATTTTCTTTTGTCAACTTGCTGATGATGTAAGCACGTTGTTCGCTCTTCTTGATCATCTTGAATTCGGCATCGTGTTTAGCAAGGAAGTCGTTCAGCTCAGCGATCAGGCGTTTCATAGCCGGAACGAATTCGATCAGACCTTCGGGAATCAGCACCGTACCGAAGTTGTGGCCTTCGGCAGCACGTTTTGCTACAATTCCGGCGATGTAAGTCACGATATCGTCCAAAGACATGTTCTTTTCCTCAACTTCTTCGGAGATGATACAAATATTCGGCTGAGTCTGCAAAGCGCATTCCAAAGCGATGTGAGAAGCAGAACGTCCCATCAGCTTGATGAAGTGCCAGTACTTCTGTGCCGAGTTGCAGTCACGCTGGATATTACCGATAACTTCGGAATAAACCTTACAAGCCGTGTCGAAACCGAAAGAAGTTTCGATCTGCTCGTTCTTCAGGTCACCGTCGATCGTCTTCGGACAGCCGATTACCTGAACACCGGCCCCCGTAGCCTTGTAGTATTCGGCCAGTACGCAAGCATTTGTGTTGGAGTCGTCGCCACCAATGATAACCAGTGCCTTGATGTCCAGTTCTTTCAGAATTTCCAGCCCCTTGTCGAACTGTTCTTTTGTTTCCAGTTTGGTACGGCCTGAACCAATCATATCAAAACCACCCGTGTTGCGGTACTCGTCAATAATGTCAGCAGTCAGTTCCATATATTTATGATCGATCAGACCACCAGGTCCGAGGATAAAGCCATACAGACGAGAAGCTGCGTTGTTAGCCTTGATACCGTCGAACAGACCTGCAATCACGTTATGACCACCAGGAGCCTGACCACCGGAAAGGATCACACCGACATTCATTGCCGGCAGTTCTTTCTTTTCGTTGCTCTTTTCAAAAGTAACGACAGGCATTCCGTACGTGTTCGGGAATAACTTTTTGATTTCGTCCTGATCGGCAACTGATTGTGTATACTCACCATCTACGGCTTTTACAGCTCCTTTCAATGCAGCGGGAACCTTTGGCTGGTAAGCTGCTCTTGCAATTTGTAATGCACTCTTTGTCATTTCTTAATCTGATTTATTTAGAAAGTATCTGATTCCTAATTAAAGGCGGTGCAAATATAGAAATTTTTCTGTATTCGCGAAAGAAGATAATACGATATAGCCCTTTATTCCGCATTTTTCTTCAGCCATTCACCAACAGCCTGTTTTCCTGAACAGGCCTAACCACATAAGTCAGTTCCTTACCCGTCAATTCCAAATACATAAAACCGCTGGATAAGATGATTTCCATTTTATTATCAATCACGATATATCAATCATGATGGGTCAACAGTGAATCATCCAAGGAAAAAGACCATTGAGGATTATACTTTTGCAAATCAGCAACAGCACTATCATTCAAATGCTTCGAATGATAGACGAGTTCTACTTTTTTGTTTGGCAAAATCAATTTCAAGACATCCTTGCAGGCATTCAGGTATTGATCGTACAGGCATATCTTTTTCGCATCCTGGCATAGTGCTCTTATGTGCCTGATCGCCTTATCTCTATGGACATTTCTATAAAAACAACCGGTGATATGGCTACTGATCTGATCGGACATGATATTGACATACGGATAATCTGTTCTGTCATCACATAATATCAATTTATAGTCAGTCTTTCTTGCCAGTTCTTCCAAAGTCTGCTTTGTTAACCGGGCATACTTTAAAGAGTCATAAAGACTTTTCGACACACGATCGCCAATCCCGATATCATCTAATTGTCTGGTATTGGTCAGAAACTCGCCACAACGAAACTTAAGCAAGTGCAAGATTATATCTTTATCATAGTCCTGATGCTCCTTAAACAAATAATATTGCTTATACAAAGTATCAGACAACACAAAACTATATTTCCCCATATTATTCCATTTCAAGCAGTTCAGCTAAAGTCGCATCGAAAAAACCTTCCGGGAAGTCACGAGTAAACTTGCCATCCTCTTTAAAGCCAAGTACAATGAACGGATTCTGGATGCCCTCTTTATACAAAATGGTCACATCATCTTTCAAAAAACGCTTTTTATAAATCTCATAACCGACCTTATATATAAGGTGTTCGCAATGTGTTTCTATGATTACCTGTATACCGGCTCTAACAATAAAGGCCAAGAATTCACCAACCTTTGCCTGGCTGGCCGGATGAAGATGGATTTCCGGATTTTCGATAAGAATAACATCATTCTTTTTTGCCCGCAAGCACATGATCAACATTTTGGTAAGATAACTTACGCCAGCTCCCAACTGGAAAGGCGAAATATTCCCCAACCCATCACTTTTATACTGTACCTCGACCACATCATCCAAACGGCGTTCCGTCTGCAACTCCGTCGGTATATCTAAAATATAAGACAACCAATAATTCACCTGAGCAGATAAAGTATAAGAGGAATCATCTTTAATCAATTCCGGCATTAAAGGATTAGATTTTTCTTTTTCAAATGAACCTACTATATACTCACCGACTACGCCCACTTTAAACTGTGGCGAAATTTTGGAATGCAACTCCGCCCCGATTCTATTGGCAGACAAATAGTATAAATTTTGCTCTATGTCGATCGGCATGCCGGCATCCTCTTCCGAAGGAAGAAAAACCAAAGAGAGTTCATTTGTTCCGTGATAGGAAATATGCACATTATCGATATCGATATCGACCCTGACACTTTTTGCATTATAATACTTATTTCTAATCGTATCGAATGTCAGATTCACAATAGTATCCAGTAAAATTTGTCCATTTTTTCCTATCCTGCGAACAGGAAGTAATACCGACTGTATCAAACTTGACTTACCTGCCGAGTTAACACCCGTTACAATTGTAAAAGGCTTTATCTCCAAGTTCTCATCATGAAGACATTTATAGTCTTTTATTTGTATATGTTTTATCATAACTGAATCCTGTTTATTATTTTATCCATTCGATCAAACCTGAAAGAGACACTTGTAGTCGAGTCTATATTACCGGAAAAATAACGGGAATCATCAAACTCTTCCTTTACAGATTCTATATCCAGTATGAGTCTTGACGCCCATGTGTAATCAATTTTCTCAGGGACAAAAGAAAACAAATAACTTAATGCCTCAAAAAGAGGCATGTTTATAGGTCTTCTAATCCCATTTCCCGAAAAACGAAAACCATTTTCTCCTAAAAGATCATAACTGATCTGCATACAGCGAATAAATAGATTCTCATAATCTACAATCAATTTTTCAGGTGCATTATCATTCACATAAACCATAAAACGAGCTAGAAAATCATCTATATCCCCCCGGTATTGGAGAGCCGGAATATCTTTAAACTCTCCACGATGCAACATCAGGAAGGCCATTGCCCGTAAAACGACATATTGGTCTTTCATCCTTTCTTTATTAATAGAACGCCCTGTCGCAATCAAAAATTCGGGAGAACAGCAAAGTTTATCCAACATCCGTGTGCAACGTCCACGGTATAAGGCATTCCTCATTTCCTGCTTATTCAACGGAGTTCCTCCGCGATTTACCCGATCAAAGATATCATACTTTACCCGCTCAGGAGTCGGAGGCTGTATAATATAAAAAAGTAATTGAAAGTCTTCAATAACTCCCTGTTGCTTCAAATCCAAATCCGCAAAACAACATCCATTAAACTGCTTCAATATTCTCAGATTATTCAATTTGAACTTTCCTTCCAGAAAATCCAAAATAGCACTTATCCTTTGTCGTCCGTCAACAACTTGCTTCTTCCCATTCTTATCCTCAAATAAATACATTAATGGTATAGGAATTCCCATTAGGATCGATTCGATCAGCTCGGACTTCTGCCTTTGTTTCCAGACATCATGCCTCTGGAAATCCGGATCAATTATTAATTCTTTCCGCTTCAGGCAAAGTGTATGCAAATGCATAATACTATATTGAGCCTTTTCCACCCTCACTTCGGCATTCGGATATATGGTATATGAATCATCTCCGTTTATTGACAGATCGGCTTGTTCCACATCGCTAACCACATTTTCATCACTGTTTATTATTGATGCTTCATCTTTTATATCCATATTTCCCATATATTTATCCTGATTTACGATTGAGCAATAGTCTTTAAATTAATAAAGAGATAAATGTTTCATGCAAAGATATTGAGATTTATCGGAAAATCGAATAGAAATCGTCCATTTACTTGCTATCAGATATCTGGTAAAACATCGTTTTGCCCGGTGACGACAACGAGGCGGGACGGGCGTCCGCCGAAACGGCACGTTTGTAGTTCGGTTTGCCGCTCATCACAAAGTGCAGGGTAATTCCTGCTTGCACATCCTCATAGGTCAGATATGATTTATCATATTTCTTTCCGTTGACATATAGCTCCTTGATATAAACGTTCTCTTCCGACCAGTTTTCCGTGGTCATCTTTATTTCCTTTCCGTTGCTCATCCGGATCGAAAGCGCCTCTACACAAGGGGAGCCGATGTTATAGATATTGCTGGAAGGGGCTACCGGATAAAAGCCTGCGCAGTTGAACATATACCAGGCCGACATCTGCCCGCAGTCGTCATTCCCGCTCAACGATCCCGGTTCATTTCCATAAAAACGAGCAACGATCTCCCTGATCCACTTCTGGCATTTCCAGGGTTTGCCTAAATAGTTGTACAGATAAGCGATGTGGTGGCAAGGTTCGTTGCCATGCCAGTAGCCACCGATACGCCCCTGGATGTCATGCGCTCCCGGAATATCGTCCGGCAATTCGACCGTAAAGAGATCGTCTAGTCGCTTCTCGAAAAGTTTCTTCCCTGCCAAATTGATATATCCCTGCACATCATGCGGAACTGTCCATGTATATTGCATTGTAAAACCTTCGGTAATATCTCCCCAACCGTTCACCGATCCCGGTCCTTGATAAGCTACCGGAGTAAACGGAGTACGCCAATTACCCTGGCTGTCACGACCACGCATATACTTCGTTTCCGGGTCGATCAGAGTCTGATAAGAAAGAGAACGATTCAGAAAATACTGATAATCGTCCATCTTGCCCAAAGCTTTGGCAGCCTGTGCGATACAATAGTCGTCATAGGCATATTCCAATGTTTTGGAAACCGACTCCGCCTCTTTGTCAAACGGGACGTAGCCATTCCGCATATAGTCGGGCAAACAGTCGTAATGTTCGTTCAAGGCAGTCGTTTTCATCGCCTCATACGCCCGTTCGTAGTCGAAACCTTTCACACCTTTGACGATCATATCCGCCAGGACGGAGACCGCATGATAGCCGATCATGCACCAAGTCTCGTTTCCGTAAAAAGACCAGATCGGGAGCATTTTCTCCACGCTCTTGTCAAAGTGGGCCAGCATCGAATTGGCGATGTCGGCATTTATGTCCTGATGCACTAAATTGAACCAGGGATGCAAAGCCCGGTAGGTGTCCCACAAAGAAAAAGTCGTATAGTTGGTAAAGCCTTTCGCTTGCTCGATATTCTTGTCCAACCCCCTGAAACGGCCATCCACATCCTGGAAAACAAACGGATGGAGGGCGGCATGGTAGGCAGAAGTATAAAACGTTTCCTTTGTCTTCCGGTCGGTAGTTATCCGGTATTTTTGCAATTCTTTCTCCCAAAGTTCCTCCCCTTTCTCTTTGAGGCTGTCAAATGTCAGTCCGTCCAGTTCCTGCATATTCATCTTCGCCCCGGAGGTACTGACGGAAGAGATGGCCGTTTTCACGATCACTTCCTCCCCTTCCCCAGTTGCGAAAGAAAGGCAAGCCATCAGGTTCTTCCCCCAAGCCTCACGGTCGCTCCTGAACCGGGATGTATTATAGATCACCGGCTTCTTGTCCTGCATGAAGCGCAGACCCGTCAATTTTCTGGAAAAGACAGCTGCAAAATAGACATGGCGTTCAGGTCCCCACCCTTTCACCAACTTATAGCCAGTGATGGTCGAATCGTTTTCCATGCGCAGGTTGGCCCATTCGCACGACTGCCAAAGCGTATGGTTCATATCAATCATGATAAATGATTTTTCCGATTCGGGATAAGTAAAACGGAACATGCCACTCCGTACCCCTGCCGTCATCTCCGCCTTCACGCCGTAGTCTTGCAAGCGGACGGCATAATAGTTCGGAGTAGCCTGTTCCTCGTCGTGCGTGTATCGGGAACGATAGCCCTCATCGGGATTCTCACGGCTTCCGGGTTCCAGTTTCATCTCTCCGGTTCCGGGGATAAACAGAAAATCTCCCAAGTCAGGAATACCGGTCCCGCTAAGATGCGTCAGGCTAAAGCCCAGGATAGAAGTGTGGTTATATTTATAACCGGCAGCCGCATCATAATATTTAGCATCCGTATCCGGGCTGATCTGGATCCCTCCGAACGGGATCTGCGCTCCCGGATACACATTGCCATAACCATCCGTTCCTACCAGCGGATTGACGTATTCCGTCAACTTTTCATTCTGTGCCGTGCCGGATAAGGCGGCACACGACACAGCGATCAAAGTACAAATTCGTAATTTCATATTCAAACTATTGTCGTTATAAATAAAAAGGACTATCTGAAACAAGGTCCAAATAGCCCTTTTGATTATAGTTAGACTGAAAGTCCTATTATAATTAAGTGCTTATGTTAATATTAATGCTTCCAGCCATCTATATGCAATCTTATTTATTTTCCCAATTCATTGGAGAATGAGTAAGGAGCGTCACTGTCCTGCGTACCCCGGCTCTTGTTCGGTGTGGCCGACATATTATAAAGAATGTTCATGCCACGCATCAGGTCGCCATGTATCAGATAATTCTTCGTATAGTTCTTGCCATTCACTTTCATAGACGAGATGTAACGGTTCGCCTCGCCATTATTGTTGGCCTTGATCACGACCTTCTTGCCGTTTTCCAGATTCAGCGTCACGCTTTTGAACAGCGGAGACCCCAAGATATACTGGTCCGTACCCGGACAAACCGGATAGAAGCCGAGAGCCGAGAATACATACCATGCCGAAGTCTGTCCGTTATCCTCATCACCGCAATAGCCGTCGGGAGTCGCGAAATAGAGCTTGTCCATCACTTCACGCACCCAATACTGTGCTTTCCAGGGTTCGCCGGAATAGTTGTATAGGTAGATCATGTGCTGGATCGGCTGGTTGCCATGCGCATAATTACCCATATTCATAATCTGCATTTCGCGGATTTCATGGATCACGCCACCGTAATAACTGTCATCGAACAAAGGCGGGACATTGAATACGGAATCCATCATGGCATTGAAACCTGTCTTTCCTCCCATCAAGTCGATCAGTCCCTGCGGATCATGGAAGACCGACCAGGTATAATGCCAACTGTTACCTTCCGTAAAAGCGTCTCCCCATTTCAGCGGATTGAAAGGAGACTGGAACGAACCGTCCTCGTTACGGCCACGCATCAACTTGGTTTCAGGATCGAATAGGTTCTTATAATTCATAGCATGTTTCGCGAAAACGGCAATTTCGGATTCAGGTTTGCCCAAAGCCTTACCTAGTTTATAGATAGCCCAGTCATCATAAGCATATTCCAACGTACGAGCGGCACTTTCGTTGATTTTCACGTTATAAGGCACATAGCCCAATTTATTGTAATATTCATATCCCAGACGTCCGGTCGATTTCACCTTCGGATGTACACTGTTAGCCCCATGCACGACAGCCTCCCAAAGCGTCTCGATATCATATCCGCGAAGCCCTTTCAGGTAAGCATCCGCCACAACAGAAGCCGAGTTATTACCGACCATGCAGCCACGATGTCCCGGACTTGCCCATTCCGGCAGGAAGCCGCTCTCCTTATAGGTATTGGCAAGCCCCTCCTGCATCTTCGTATTCATATCCGGATACATCAGGTTCAAGAAGGGGAACAGGCAACGGAACGTATCCCAAAAACCGGTATCGGTAAACATATACCCCGGCAGCACTTCTCCGTTATACGGACTGTAATGTACAACTTTTCCGTTTGCATCAAGTTCGTAGAAACTGCGCGGGAAAAGTAGCGAACGGTACAGGCAGGAATAGAATGTGCGTAGTTTGTCCACATCGTCGTCTTCCACGGCGATACGTCCTAAAGTTTCATTCCACACTTGGCGACCAGCCTCGGCTATTTCGTCAAACGAACGATCGCCCAATTCTTTCAGGTTCAGTTCAGCCTGTT
Source organism: Parabacteroides sp. MSK.9.14 (assembly GCF_019041495.1). NCBI lineage: Bacteria > Pseudomonadati > Bacteroidota > Bacteroidia > Bacteroidales > Tannerellaceae > Parabacteroides > Parabacteroides sp. MSK.9.14. The sequence goes on along the minus strand of NZ_JAHPXO010000035.1, from coordinate 34,859 downwards.
CAGGGCTGATAAAAGAAGAAGCTACGCGAGCATGGACAATCTCGCCCTTGCGGGTGGAAAAACCGACAATGGCACCGGTATGGTTCTCTTTCGCTTCAGTCTCGCCTTTGCGGATCTCATCATCACCGACAGTCGCCTTATAAGTAAAAGGCTTGTCAAACACGACGACGAAATAGTTGCGGAAGTTCTGAGGCACCCCTCCGCTGTTACGAGTCGTATAGCCAATGATCTTGTTTTCTTCGGGTATGATCTTGACATAAGAACCACGGTCGAAAGCATCGACAATCACATACGAGTTGTCCGATTCGGGGAAAGTGAAGCGAAACATGGCGGCACGTTCCGTCGGCGTGATTTCCGTCACAACGTCATGGTCAGCCAGATACACCCGGTAATAATTCGGTTTTGCCACTTCCGCCTTATGGGAAAACCAGCTGGCACGTTTATCTTGGTTAAACACCACTTTACCGGTAACGGGCATAATGGCAAACTGTCCGTAATCGTTGATCCAAGGGCTGGGTTGGTGAGTCTGCTTGAAACCACGGATCTTGTCCGCGTCGTATGTGTACGCCCAGCCGTCTCCCATCTTTCCGGTCTGTGGCATCCAGAAATTCATACCCCAGGGCATGGCAATTGCCGGATAAGTATTACCTGTCGAGAGAGAAATTTTCGACTGGCTCCCGACCAGCGGATTCACGTAATCCACCAGGTCCTTTTTGTCAGCCGCATCCACCGTAAAGAGGCTGCTGCAAAGCGTAATCGCTAAAATTAATAATTTCTTCATGGATAGAATATGTTTAATTAATTTGAAGACAAAGAATAGGGTCTGTCTGTCCCGTTAAAAACACGTTTTTTATTAGGAGAAGAGGTCATTTCGAACGTCAGCGTACCACCATCCATAATGTCCTGCTGAGTAATGAACCCTTTCGTATAGGGCTTGCCATTCAACTTGACCGACTTGACATAACGGTTTTTGTCGCTCACCTTGTCGGCCTTTACCTCAAAAGTCTTTCCGTTTTCCAGCATAACCTTCATATAAGGCAAGTAAGGAGCTCCCAGCACATACTGGTCCGTACCCGGACAAACCGGATAGAACCCCATCGAAGACAGGATATACCAGGCAGACATCTGGCCGCAATCGTCGTTACCGCACAGGCCGTCGATATTATTGCGGTACATTTTATTCATGATTTCACGCTGCCAATATTGCGTTTTCCAAGGTTGCGAGGTCCAGGCATACAGGAACGGGATATGATGGCTCGGTTCGTTGCCATGCACATAGCCGCCCAGCAAGCCTTCCTCCGTCACATCCTCGGTCTGGGCGAAAAACTCGGCAGGCAGGTGCATCGTAAACAGGGAATCGAGCTTGGAGACAAAGGACTTGTCGCCTCCCATCAGGCGGATCATATTGTCCACATCCTGCGGCACATAGAAAGAATAGTTCAAGGCATTTCCTTCGATAAAACCTTCACCATGCGTGTTCAGCAAGTTGAAATTCTCTTTCCAGCGTCCGTCGGCATAACGAGGACGGGCATAGCCCATATTCGTATCAAAAACATTCGTATAATTGGCCGCCCGTTTTTTATACGTATCGGCAACAGAACGGTTGCCGGCCAAAAGCGCCGTGTGGTAGATGGTCCAGTCGTCATAGGCATATTCCAACGTCAGGGAAGCGGCGCTACCGTTATGGTCAAGTGCGACATACCCTTTTTCCATATATTCGCCGGTCCCGTCCAGGTAAGGGATCGTGGAACTGCTCACCATCGCTTTCAAAACCTCTTCCTTGTCTAACGGAAGACCTTTCGCCACGGCATCGGCCAAAACGGAAACGGAATGATATCCGATCATGCACCAGTTTTCATTTGCCATATGGCTCCAGATAGGCAAAGCCTTATGCACGCTTTGCTCGCAATGCTTCAGCATGGAGCGGGCGATATCCGTATTTACCCGGCGGTTGATGATGTTGAACAGCGGATGCAGGGCACGATAGGTGTCCCAAACGGAAAAGACCGTGTAGTTCGTGAAATCGTCCGCCTTGTGGATATTATGATCCAACCCGCGATACTGTCCGTCCACATCCGTATAGACACAAGGATTGATCATGGTGTGATACAAAGAGGTGTACAGCATCGCCAACTGGTCGTCCGTACCATTGGCTTCGATAACGGACAATTCCTTATTCCAGGTTTCACCGGCACGAGCCGCCAACCGGTCGAAACTATAGCCGGAGGCTTCAGCCCGCAGATTTTTCAAAGCGCCATCCGTGCTGACTCCCGAAAGCGCCACTTTCACTTCCAATTCCTCGGAAACCGCCGGATCGAAATCGAAATAAGCAACGATCTTGCGTCCGCCTATATCCGGAAAGTTTTCTTTCATATTGAATTTGCCGTATCCGCCCCGGTAATTAACTTTTGCTTTTTCCTCGCATCCGTAATGAACGACCGGTTTGGAGAAAGACATGGCAAAATAAGTATAGTTGGTACGCGCCCATCCGTTCGTGATACGATAGCCTGTGACCAGCGTATCATTTTCGACCCGGATATTCGTCCAAAGGACTTTTCCGTCGTAATTGTAGATACCATGAATCATATCCAAAATGATTCGCTGGTTCTTCGCTTCTTTCGGGAACGTATATTTATGCACACCCACCCGCTTGGTTGCCGTCAGTTGTGCTTTCACGCCGTAGTCGGCCAGCATCACTTCATAGTAGCCGGGACGGGATACCTCCGTATCGTGTGAGAAACGCGAACGGTAGCCGCCATCCGGGTCGGTTGCCGTTCCGGGATTCAGTTTCAATTCGCCGGTAGCCGGCATAATCAGGATATCGCCGAGGTCGGAATGTCCGGTTCCGCTGAAATGCGTATGGCTGAACCCGACGATACTGCTGTCCTTATGTTGATAGCCGGCACAATATTCATAGGCACGCGGCTGATACTTGCCATCCACGTTATGAGGGATCGTGTCCGTGTCCGGGCTCAACTGGACCAGTCCGAAAGGCACGCAAGCCCCCGGAAACGTATGTCCCATCCCGTTTGTCCCGATAATCGGATTCACCAATGCTGCCTTATCTTGGGCGGACAAGTTCCCAAAGATCAGCAAAGCTGAAAATAAAAGAATTGTCTTCTTCATGATATCTTGTTTCTATATTTATTTTGATAAAAAGGCTTGATACTCATTCCACAGCCCTTCAATGCTGGCATCATCGCCGAACATACGCTTCATCGCCTTGTCGAAACTCCATTCGTCGAGGTCGCGGACCGTCTCATGGAACTTGCGGATGGCATCCGGGTCTTTGGTCGTCAGCCATTGGATAAAAAAGCCGGTCGTACGATAACCGTCCATCCAGTTACCGCCCGGTTTACGGGTACTCATATCGAAATATCCTGCTTGGGCACGGACTGCATCCGCCAGCCCTTCGATACAAGCCCAGAATGTTTTGTTGGTTGAATAGGAACCGATTCCTTTCGGTTCGAACTGATAGGCGTGTACCAATTCATGAAACAGGACACCACGTGTTTCAAAGTCGAGCTTATAGAGGGATTCGTTCGCTGATTTCTCAATATGCTGAGTGCTGTAAACAATCGAGGTATTGGCCGGATTACCACTCTTGGCTGAAACTCCGTCATAATCTTTCAACGTATAATGAACCTTTTGAACATCATTCATCGTATCTTTTGCCGAATAGAAAAGAATTTCGGCTACCTTTCGAGCGTGATAACGTATGTATTCGTCCGGATTCTGGACAAGATCCGCATAAATGGCAGCCCCCTTAGTTTCCGGATCAATCACTTCGTAATCGATTTCCGGATATTTGAAATCCTCCCAGCCGGCATTCAGATTCTCATCGAACAACACCACATCTCCCAACACCAATGTATCACCAACTGCCGTAGCAGCTTCCAGCATATACTGTTTATAATTGGAAGGTTTGGTTATCGAACAAAGAATTTCCTGATAGCGGGAACAGAACGTCTGGTCTTTCCGTTCATCCACAACCACCCAGTTCTTCCCGTCATAGGAACCTTTCAATGTCCAGGCAGACGGATCGTGAACAGGCGTCTCGCCGGACGAATAGATTTTATAACTTTGGATGGGAACAGTATATTGTTCATCAAAAATCACTTTATTTACCCCTTCCGTTCCCACGAAACAGGTTGTCGGATTCCCATCTGACAATTCAGGAACATTCACCGGTAATTTTGCCTGACAAGAACACAATAATAAACTTATCGATACTAATATATAACTCTTCATGCTTTCAAAAATATTTCAGTTTTTACTTATTCGACAACTTAATGAAAATACTCCGCTGGAAATACTAAATCATCTCCAGCGGAGATTAAAACTAAAAACACAAACTCCCCATTATTTTTTACATCAGTGAAAAATTCTTTACTTTACCAAATTCATCACAATATTAAAAATTCTCCTCTATACAAGAGTAACACTCAAATGCCAAAAGAATACCACAATTGACATTGATCAATTATGATACTATTTAGGAAATCTACGACACCTTCTATACTTTGTAAAGACAAACCAGAGCACCAAAATCATAAAGCATCCATCTGTTTTCGTCACCGATACGGACTAATTACATAACTGTTTTGCAAAACCAACCATCATACTACCATATCCGTCTATATACAACTTTAAACCAATAAGTTACAGCATGACAGTTGCCGTTTTTTACTATCATTCATCTGTCATAACCATCATGGCGAAAAAACGATAACATCCAGTGTATCAATTATACGACAATAACAGAGACCGTCCGGGAACAGGTACAAAACATGTTAAAACAGCTTCATTTTTCATCAAGACCGGCTTTTCTTTTGTCAAAAACGGCTTGAAGAGCCGCTTGAGACCCGGGTGTAAGAGCCACGGAGACCCGGGTGTGGGAGAGGTGCAGACCCGGGTCTGTGCAAGGCCTTTCCGTGGATGCGTGGATGTTTATCCGCCATGCCGTGGGTGTTTTTATGCCTCGTTTTTGCATCTTGTCCGGCAAACAAGGTCGTTTTAACACAAAAACGTTCTCGTTTTATCGATGACCATTTGGGCTTATATAAATGCAAACATCCCATTATCAACCATATAAATAAACCGACAAGTAAAAATCATGATAGATGCATGATGGTAGAATGATAGTGAAAAACAGCAACTGTCATACTTTAACATACTGTAAAGCAACAGTTAACAACCAGAAATGACAGTATGATGGTTGGTATGCGAAATTTTCATAAGGGAAAAAAGGTGATCCCGGATAGTAATTTTGGTTGCCCTAAAAACAAACAAGCCTGCCAAGAAAAACTCAGCAGACTCGTTATATTATTCTGAAAAAATAGCCTATTATAATTAAGTGCTACATTAATATTCAAAATAGCCATTCTTTCAGTCAGCCATGCACCATTATTCCCAACCCGGAGTTGTCTGTTTCAGGATCGGACTTGCATTCAGTTGGTTTTGAGGAATAGGGAAATAGCTATATTCTTTGTCTGTAGCATCTTTTCCCTTATTCCACCATTCTTCATGGAATTTATTCCAACGAATCAAATCAATACGGCGGCGGCGTTCACCGATGAACTCACGTCCCCACTCATCTAAAAATTCAGAATCCGTCAACTTATCCAGATTTGCCACATAGCTATATTTCGACCATTCTTCCGCAGGGTAATTTCTTACCCGTACATAATCCAATAGTTCAGCTGCTTTTGCCTTATTTCCTTCCCTGTAATAGCATTCTGCCAATGAGTAATACATTTCAGACAAGCGCATCTCAGGAGTAGACTGAGAACGGAACAAACCATCATGATCCGGTAAATAAGGGAATTTATTGAAACGGAAACCGGAATTTTCTTCACCGGTAGTCACCTGAGAACCTTTCGCGATCACATCAGCATCATTACAAATGAAATATCCCCCACGGGCAGCAGCATCCAACAAGGCTTGTTTCTTGTTTTCGGCGTTCAACGACTTATCTTCTGAAAAACGTCCTACCTGGTCGACAAACACCAACGGGAAACCCATCCATTCTTCGGAGCCATTCACATTTTCATCTGTAAAACCATATTGCTTCGACTCGTCATATTTCATCTGTGCCCCTTGCAAGAAGAAACCTTCATAACCACCTTTCGCATCTGTCGTATGGAAAGGAATTACACGATAGTCACACTTCGCATATTTTTCAAATGGATTTCCGAGTCCGCTGGCAAACTGATACACATTTCCTTGGAAGTCACGAGAAGGCTGCAAATGGATACCGTTGTTGCCACCACCATCGCTACCAATCGTCTGGGCTGCAGAATAGTGCATACCATCTGCCCACATCGTCTGTTGTTCCAAACGACCGCGTTCGTGCCAAAACTCGAACATATTCTCAGGAGACTGATATTTATTGATACCAGAACGGAACGGATCACGATAATCTTGTTGGTTTATGCTGTATGTACCATATTTACCGGCAATAATATCTTCCGCCCATTGCTTACAATCAGCATAATGATCCTCACCAATCCACACCTTGGCATTCAAATAAAGACGAACCAACAAACCGGCTGCCGGTCCCTGTGTCCAACGTCCGAGACGTTTTTCTTTCGGCAATGTAGGGATACATTCTTTCAATTCCGACTCAATGAAATCATAAACCTCTTTTGCTGTACTCTGAGGCACGATTTCATCAGAAGCCTGTTGTTCCGTAGCGATTGGAACCTGACGGTAAAAATCCAACAAAAACATGTAGTACCAAGCCCGCAATACACGTAAGTCACTATAATAAGCAGCCTTCTCTTCATCAGTAACACCGATCGCACTAAAATCAACCGTATTGAAATCACGCAACACCGTGTTTACCTGACTGATACACTGGTAAGATGCCACCCAAGCACCGTTGATCTGTCCTTGAATATAGTTCCATTTATGTTCGTGCAGGCGAATCCATTGGCCATCGTCATATCCGTGCCGTCCTTTCTGTGTCCAGACAAAATGGTCACCTGTCAATTCCTGCAACTTCCAGATATCACCGCGCCACGTAACATTGTCACTATGTTCGAAACAACGAACCACGGCAGCTTCAACAGACAATTTATCCGTATAATAATTGTCTCTCACTAAATCTGAATATACTTTTTCTGTCAGATCCGTACAAGATGTCATGGCAAGAGCACCCAACAAACCTGCAGCACATAATAATTTAATTTTTTTCATGTTCTGTCTCTTAATTTAATTAATAAGTGATTTGTACGCCAAATGTCAGATTCCTTGCGGTCGGATAGACCTCCATTCCACCGATTCCCGGCCACAAGCCTGTAGTCGTCACCGTCGTCGGATCTACCCCCGAATACTTAGTCAATGTAAACACGTTCTTCAACGTACCATACACACGTAAATTAGAAATCCACTTCGTATTCAATTTCGGAGTCCAACCCAATGTGATATTGTCCAAACGTAAATAATTACCATTCTGCAAGAAATAGTCACAAATCACTTTCGGGCCTTTGATATGAGCATTTTCTTCATAAGCGGAAGATAACTTGTTATCGCCGGAAACCACTTGCAGACCATAATACATTTCATACTGGTTCATCACTTTATAGCGAAAACGTCCACGGAAGAACAATGACAAATCAAAGTCTTTATATCTGAACGTATTTCCCCAAGACAACTCCCACTTGGGAACACCTGTTCCATCCAGATAAACCTTATCCTGTTCATTACCATCGGCTCCCAACTTCGTTACTCCACCTTCTTCACCTTTTTCCCAAATCAGGATATTACCTGCATCATCGACACCTGCATAACGGAATCCATAAAAAGAACCTATCTCGATTCCGTCTTCTAGACGCTGAGCCGAACCAGGATTACCCGGAGAGGGGAATCCATCACCTTCTATATACCCCAACTGATACTTTTCGTTAGAGAATGATTTCAGTTTGGATTTTGTATAAGCCAAATTCAAATTTGTAGAATAAGAAAAATCTTTTGTTTGTACTGCATCCCAATTCACTTGGAACTCAAAACCTTTAGATGTAGTTGTACCCACATTTGCATAAATTTTATCATGCAGATACGGTGGCAAAGGAACAGGATATTCACCGATTACATCACGACCTTCACGAATGAATGCATCAAAGCTACCCGACAGACGAGAGTTAAATAAAGTATAATCAATACCCAAGTTGTAAGAAATCTGTTTTTCCCAAGCCAAATCATAATTTGGGTTATTACCTGGTCCATACCCCATGATAAATTTACCATAAGTATCACTATAGTACTGTCCGAATCCAGAATATTTGGCCTGTGCCGTATAACGGTCGAACCCGGAACGTCCGGTTACACCATACGAAAAACGAAGTTTTAAATCGTCAACGGCAGAACTGTTTTCAAACACCGGCAATTTGGACACACGCCAAGCAGCCGATGCTGCCGGGAAAAGTCCCCATTTATGATCTTCACCAAACTTAGAGTTACCTTCATGGCGTAAAGATCCTGTAAACAAGAATACGTCATTCCAGTTATAATTAATACGCCCCAAAAACGCGATTGTTTTTTCTTCTTCTTTATGGGATTCCATCCCCAAGCGGCCATTCACCTTTTCGTACTCACCGCCTTGAAGATAGTTATATAAGAATGCATCGGAAGGAAAATCACGGTTCGATGCTGAGAACCATTCGTAATCGAATTGCTGATAGGAATAACCGCCCATAATTTTGAAATCATGTTCATCATTGATTTTGAACGAATAATTTCCCAACCATTCCAATGTCCAATCTGTCCAAGCTTCCTGTTTCAAGAGTGCATAACCATTATAATTTCCATTAATACAATCTTTATGTGTCTTGAACTTATACTGAGACTGTTTCTTGTTATGTCCTTGGCGACCAAGCTTTAATTCTGTATTCAGATTTTTCAGAATGTTCAGTTTCAAGTTCAAATCGATTGTGGAATATTCCTGTTTTGCACCATTCTCCTGCTCCGTCAAATTTTTGACAGGATTAAAGGAATAACTATTACCTTTGAATGCATCCATCTCATCCACACTGAACGTCGGATTCAACTGAACAGCCTGCTTGAACGAAGCATAATCCGTATAATCTTCGTCAGCTATACGATAAGAGAAATTACCGCCTACTTCCAACAACCCCTCCAAAGTCGTATGCTTAAAGTTTCCACGTAAACCGTATTCTTTACGATCAGAAGCGATATCCAATCCTTCCTTACCTTTAAAGTTAGCAGACATACGGAAAATAGTTGTTTCGCTACCACCGGACAATGAAATATTGTGATTATGACCAAAATTATTTTTATTGATCAACTCATCATACCAATTGGTTCGATGCCCGTAATCAACAGCACCTGTAACCTTGTCCAAATAGGCTTCTGCATCCAAAACATCCGGTTTGCTTGCCACAAAATCATGTTCGACATAGCCATCATACGTAATGGTCGTCTTACCCGCCTTTCCCTGTTTGGTCGTTACTAAGATTACACCATTTGCACCACGAGAACCATAGATAGCTGCAGCAGAACCATCTTTCAATACGGTAATAGACTCGATATCCGACTGTGCCAAATTACGCAAATCTCCTCCCGGCATACCATCAATCACAATCAACGGACTGTTACCGGCCTTCAAAGAAGAAGCTCCACGCACTTGAATACTACCACTCGTATTCGGGTCAGCAGCGGCAACACTATTAACCACGACTCCGGCTACTTTTCCATCCACCATCTGCATCGGATCATTCACGGCACCAGCCAAAAAATCTTTGCTACTTACACTCGTAACTGCCGTAGTCAAATCCTTCTTCACAGAAGAACCATAACCGACCACCACTACTTCCTGCAAGTTCTCTGTGTCTTCTTGCAATGTAATATTAAAGGTTGTCTGACCTTTTACCGGCACTTCCAATGTCTTAAAACCGATATAAGAGATTTGCAATACAGCATCATCCGGTACATTTTCAACAGTAAATGTACCGTTCACATCGGTAATGTTACCGATCGTTGTTCCTTTGACGATCACATTGGCACCAATAACAGGGTCTCCAAAATTATCGACCACAGTACCCGTCAAAGTCCGACCTTGTTGTATAACCATCACTTCACGATCCAATACCGGAACAGCAAATGCGGCATTAACAGAAAAAGCAGACATTAATAAGCATAAGGCTGAGGCCTTCACTATCCCATTTGGGGATAATAGCTTAGATTCATTCATCATTTTTTTGCTTTTAATTTAACATGAACACATTAAAATTCAGAAAATTGAAAGAACTATCTTCCAATCTATATTTTTTAATTTTATTTTTTGTAATTCAATGACAATATTAGCCGATCTTAACACAATTACAGTAACACAGGGCAGCAAAAAGAGTATCATATTCAACCTATGACCGATTATGACACTCTTTTGTACAATCAGGACACTACACAAAAAAACAATAAAAGATTATTTCGCATTTGTAAAGTCTGTCGACAGATCAACCCCTGCATCCAAATGACACGCCAAACACTTGACATGTAATGACACTCCAAAATCGGAAAGACAAGAAAAACGACAATTCAAGACGAACCGATATTTCAACAGAAATAGAAATATGACCAAAAAGGGGGTATTGTCTGCTTTATCCAATTATATCGGATAAACCGAATTAAAGACTACGAATAAAAATCAGTTACATTTGGAAACGCCCTATTGCATCCGTCGATACTCTCCCGGTGTAACTCCGTATTTGGCTGAAAACTCACGATAAAAATAGGACTTGTTGGAAATTCCGACCTGATAGATGATTTCTTGCACACTCAGGTTCGTCGTGACTAAAAGCCGGGCAGCATGCATCATGCGGTAGTCCTTGATAAAATCACTCGGTGTCAACGGTGAAATTTTTTTAAAACGGCGATACAAAGCACGGGTATTCATGCCTAATTTGTCGGCTATAAGTTCAGGACGCAACGTATCCTGAGCAAGGTTTTCCTTAATTATAGCTGTCACGGAATCCATAAACTCCTTATCTTCCTGATGGATCAACTGGCCGCCGGACTGCTCATAAGCGCTTTCCGGAGAATAATAATAGTCTTTCAGTTCTTTTTTATTCGCCATCAATCTGTTCACAACGGAATGGAGCACTACGGATGAGAATGGCTTGGTCAGGTATACATCGGCACCCAGATCCAATCCTTCCGCCTGTTCGCTTTCCGAGACTTTTGCCGATACTACGATTAAAGGTATATGCCGGGTGAACTTATCAGACTTGATACGGCTGATCAACGCAAACCCATCCATACTCGGCATCATGATATCCGTAATAATCAAATCAGGAGTTTGCTGGTCCATCAAGGCCAAAGCCTCTTCTGCATTAAATGCCTCCCGAACGGCATATTCGGACGATAAAGTTTCCTTAATCAGCCAAACGATATCCCGGTTATCATCAACCACCAAGATAACCGGATTACCGATATTCCCAGTGGTTTCGACAGTGGCTTCGGCAGCCACTGGTTGTGCAACCGGAACCTCTTCATCGGCTTGTTCGTCTAAATCCATTTCCTCGACCTCCAGATAAGGCAACGTAACGATAAATCCGGCAGATTCCCCCTCCTTGCTTTCCACATTTATCTCACCACGAAGCAACTGGACCATACTATGGCAGATGAAAAGTCCTAATCCGTTTCTGGAAGTCATCTGAGTATAATTATTTCCATCCAAATCTCCTAAGATATGAAAACGATCAAAAATCGTTTTCAAGTCAGCTTCCGCTATCCCCTTACCCGTATTATATACCTTTATTATCAGAGACTCATTTTCTATCCGGACAGAAACATCAATCGTACCTTTCTGTTCCGTGTATTTGAATGCATTCGACACCAAATTGCGTATAATCTTTTTCAAACTGGGTACATCCGTATTCCAATAAACCGGTTTATCAACATCACTGAAGGTAAAATTGATCCCGTTCTGCTCCGCAACAGGTATAAACGATTCGCATTGCTTCCGGATCAAACTGCTTACGGACACCCGTTTGATCTGTATATGACTGAATCCGACCTCCTCGATCTTTCTGATATCCAAAATTTCCTGGATCAACTCATTCAGATTTGTGACATTCTCACCCAGGATACGGGCATACTTCTCCAATTTCCCATCAGCCAATCGGTCAGCGGATATCTTGATATAATCATTTACGCCATTAATCAAAGTCAAAGGCGTACAAAGCTCATGCGTGATGTTGGCAAAGAAATTCAACTTCGCTTCATATAGTTTTTCTTTTTGCTCTTCTCTGATTTTCCGGGCGACTTCGGCCTGTTTTTCCACAATCCGGCGGCGCAGCCAATACACGATACCCAAACATATGGTCGCCAGTACCAAACCATAGGCAATCATGGCCCAAGAACCGCGATACCAGGGAGGCAACACCCGTATATGCAAAAAATACTCCTTGGCATCCGAATCGAACACATCATTCTTGTAACGGACTTTCAAAACATAATTGCCATAAGGTAACTTCGTAAAAACAACCTCGTTATCTTTCTGCAGTTCGGTCCATGATGTATTATAGTTTTCCAATAAGTACGAATACTCATAGTTTTCCCCGTGTATATAGTCGGTCGCCACAAAAGAAATCGAAAATGTGGATATGTTGGGGGGAATGGTCACATATCCGGTTTTCTGATCCGTATAGTCATACAAACTATGCGTTTCATGCCCCATCTTCATTTCAAAAAAATGTAAGGCCGGCTTATAATTCTCCTGCCGGTCGTTTTGCGGATCTACCCATATCACCCCGTTAATCCCACCGAAGAACAGTTTTCCCGTGTAAGGGCACTTCCAATAAGCATCATCCGAGAATTCCGTCACATCCAGATCAGGACTTTCATAATTATGAAAAAAACGATTGTGAGGATTATATTTGGTAAGTCCCTTATTCGTACTCAGCCAAACACAGCCGTCAGAATCTTCCAGAATACCGTGAACCATATCATTCTTGATACCGTCGATCCTGCTATATTGGCGTACTTCCGCCGGGTTCCCAGAATGTAATTTCATCTGTGTCATACCAGAACTCGCCCCCAGATAAAAAGTAGAATCCTTGCTATAACACATACAAAGCACATCCCCTACCGCCCGGTTACCGGCATTATTCATCGGAATAAATTCGTATTTCTTAGTCAACAGATTAAAACGAACCAATCCATATCCCCCACGGCTCCCTAAATAAAGAAGAGAAGCCTCATCATCATAACTCATTGAATGGAACTCATTACAAATCTTTCCATCCTTTTCAAGGATAAAAGACTTTACATATTTAATCACAAGCTCCCCCCCTTTTCTACCAATAACAACTTCCAGCAAACCATCTCCGGTCGTTGCCATCCATAACGTCGAATCATTCACTTCACGGATGGCATGGACATATCTGATCTTTGTATCAACAAGACTTGCCATCGTATGGACTTTCTTGTCCACTAAGGAATAATATGACAACCCCGGTCCTTCTGTCCCGATCCACACCCAGGGATAATAGTTACTTTTACGGAAACAATAGACACGATCACTAGACAAGCCGCTCGATGTTGTGAAGTGTTTGACTTTCTCGGCTGGTATTTTTCCTTTTTCATAGGAATCATAATCTTCCACACGCACAAAACCATTTCCTTTAGTTCCGAACCAAATTGTTTTCTCATCCTCGGTATAGATCGAACGGACCGGATTCCGCACGACAATCGGCAAACTCTTGAGTTGAATCCCTGAAAATCGGTTATACTTGTCATAATACATCCGGACTCCCTGCCCGTCCGTCCCCACCCATAGGATATCCTGCTTCCGGTCAGGTAAAACACAAAATAGCCCGACATCAAACCTCAATGCCTCTTCCTGATTATCGATGTTTAGCAAAAGCCCGTTCCTGAAAACCAAGTAGGGGACGGAATGAAACAAAGCGATACGGGAAAGCTTTCCATATTGCTCCATCCAGCCGGTAAGGTCGGCCAGATACTCTTTCCTGCGATCTTTCATCCGGTAAGAATAAAAGTGGTTTTCCATATCCACATAATACAAAGTGCCATCGAGGTAATAAGCACGGTCAATTTCCTTTTCATGAATCGGAGTTTTCTTTATGTCCAATACCAAGGGAAAAGACTCAAAATCCGGACAAATCTCAAGCAGGCAGCCATCGGCGTCAAGAATAAAGAATTGCCTTTCTCCGTTTGCAAACAAGACTTTGGATACTTCTTCATTCATTCCCTGTACATGTACATCCTGAAAAGAGCCGGTTTCGGGAGAATAGCAGGAGATAAAATCTTTTTGCTTTATGAGCAGTGTATTACCAGCCGAATCAGACACCACATTCAAACATTCGGGATATTCCGTGTAGGACTCCGTCACCTTCCGGTCTTTCAGCGAGAACCGATTCAATCCCATAGAAGTCGATACCCACAGAAATCCATCCCCACCATACACGATTTTATTGATGATATTACTGCATAAGGTATTCTTGTTATTCGGTTCAAAACGAAATACATATGTATTCTTGCCGTTATACAGATTCAAACCGTCGTAGGTACCGATCCACATATAACCGTTCTCATCCTGATACATGTCAAGGATAGCATTATTTGACAAATCTATATTATTTGCCATATGCAGGGAAATCCCCGCAGACACCGGACAAGAAAAAAGGAACAAACAGACAATAACAGCCCTTACAAAACGAAAAAACGCCGCATATCTGGTATCTATATAGGATAAATTCATAATAACGATTATTAGGCCACAAATATAGCAAATAATGTGTCAATTTTTTCTTACTTTTGCACCAAACGTCTGTAACTAATAAAGTATTAATCGTTTTAATACATAAATATATGAAAAAGTATCTTCCTATCGCCGCTTCCGTCCTGCTTCTTGCAGCTTGTAGCGAAAAACCGGGTTACGAAATTACCGGTACCGTTTCAAACAGTGATTTGAATGGTAAGTATGTATATCTCTATGAATATGGGGTAAAAGATGCTGCACCATTGGACAGCGCCTTAGTACAAAACGGATCTTTTGCTTTGAAAGGCACACAAAACGCTCCTGCCCTCCGTACTCTCCGTTTTTCGGAAGAAGTGGTTGAACCGGTGCGTGTCGCTCCCGGAGAAAACGCTCCGTTCATGGCAACATTCGTACTTGAAAACGGAAAATTAGCAGTCGTGCTGGATTCTACTTCCACTGTTAGCGGTACTCCCGAAAATGACGCACAAAAAGAATTGCAGGCCAAAATCAAAGACTTACGCTCTGGTATAGACAAATTGGTCGCCGATATGAAGTCAGGCGATGAAAACCTGATAAAACAGGCGGAAGCCAAATATGAAGAGATCGACCGTAAGATTACGGAAACCGTTGTCAACTACATCCTGGCTCATACAGATAAACAGTCTGCCGCCAAGAACCTCTACGATTTCCGTTACAACATCGACGAAGAGCAGCAAAATGAAATCATCTCCAAAGCAGATTCTTCTTTCAAGTCCGTTCCGGGAATCAGCTATATGATCGATCATCTGAATGTTTTGAAAAAGGTAGCCATAGGACAGAAGTTCACTGATTTCGAAATGCCGAACGCTAAAGGTGAGGTGCACAAACTTTCCGAATACGTCGGTAACGGCAAAGTCGTCCTGATTGATTTCTGGGCATCCTGGTGTCCTCCCTGCCGTGCAGAAATGCCGAATCTGGTCAAAGCCTACAAAGATTACAAGGACAAAGGATTCGATATTGTCGGTATCTCGTTGGACAGCAAAGCCGATGCGTGGGCCAAAGGCGTAAAAGACCTAAACATCACCTGGACACAACTGTCCGACTTGAAAGGTTGGCAGAACAGCGGTGCCGCTCTTTATGGTGTCAACAGCATCCCTCATACCGTACTGGTTGACAAAGACGGTACAATCATCGCCAAGAACCTGCACGGTCAGGAGTTGGAAGATAAAATTAAAGAAGTTTTGAAATAACCGGTCCTGTTGCACGGCTGAATTTTAAATTTTATCTTTGTGCGGTCTTTTAAAAGCGATCTTACATTAAAATTAGCATAAAGTTTTATTATCACTTTAATATAATAAATTAGCGATTATGATTTATTCACATGAAGTTCAACACATGTGTGTTGTAAAGAAGGGAGCTAACCACCAGTGTGCTCCGATTCCTGAAGAAGGAAAGTGGGTTAGAGCAACTCAGATTTCTGATATTTCTGGTTTGACTCACGGTATCGGTTGGTGTGCACCGAAACAGGGTGGATGTAAGCTGACTCTGAACGTTAAAGAAGGAATTATCCAGGAAGCACTTGTAGAAACTATCGGTTGCTCTGGAATGACTCACTCTGCTGCTATGGCTTCAGAAATCCTGCCGGGCAAAACACTGTTGGAAGCATTGAACACTGACCTTGTTTGTGACGCTATCAACACTGCAATGCGCGAATTGTTCCTGCAGATCGTTTACGGTCGTACACAGTCTGCTTTCTCTGAAGGTGGTCTGCCTGTCGGTGCCGGTCTGGAAGACTTGGGTAAAGGTCTGCGCAGCCAAGTAGGAACCATGTTCGGTACATTGGCAAAAGGTCCTCGTTACTTGGAAATGGCAGAAGGTTACTGTACTCGTATGGCTCTCGATGCTGACGATGAAGTAATCGGTTATGAATTTATCCACTTAGGTAAATTCATGGATATGGTGAAGAAGGGTATGGATGCTAACGAAGCACTGGAAAAAGCCAAAGGCTCTTACGGTCGTTTCAAAGAAGCTGTAAAATATATCGATCCTCGTAATGAATAAGAAGACACTGACACGCGTCCTTCTCGGGCTGATCGCTATCACCACAGTGGCAACGGTTATCGCTTACTTCGTGATTAAGCCGGACCGTCCCTGGATGGCTTTTTATGTGGCCTGCTGCGGCGGTGTACTTGTTTTCAATTTTCTGATATCTTTATTTCTGGTAAATAAGAATTTAAAAAAGTAAAAAATAATATGGCTTTATTTGAAAGTTATGACCGCCGTATCGATCATATCAACGCGGTTTTAAAAGAATATGGTATCAACGGTATCGAAGATGCAAAGGCTATCTGCGACGCTAAAGGTATCGACCCTTATACAATGTGTAAGGAAACACAACCTATCTGTTTCGAAAATGCTTGCTGGGCTTACGTTGTAGGTGCTGCAATCGCAATCAAGAAGGGCTGCACCAACGCTGCCGAAGCTGCTGAAGCTATCGGTATCGGTCTGCAGGCATTCTGTATCGCCGGTTCTGTTGCCGACGATCGTAAAGTTGGTATCGGCCATGGTAACCTGGCAGCTCGTTTGCTTCGTGAAGAAACAAAATGTTTCGCATTCCTGGCTGGTCACGAATCTTTCGCAGCAGCCGAAGGTGCTATCAAGATCGCTGAAATGGCAAACAAAGTTCGTAAAGAACCGTTGCGTGTTATTTTGAACGGCCTAGGTAAGGATGCTGCTAAAATCATTTCCCGTATCAACGGCTTCACTTACGTTCAAACTCAGTTCGACTATATGACTGGTGAAGTAAACGTAATCGAAGAAAAAGCATACTCAAACGGTCTGCGTGCAAAAGTTAAGTGCTACGGTGCTGACGACGTTCGCGAAGGTGTTGCCATCATGCGTAAAGAAGGTGTTGACGTGTCTATCACAGGTAACTCAACTAACCCGACTCGTTTCCAGCACCCGGTTGCAGGTACTTACAAGAAAGAATGTATGGAAAACGGTCACCCGTATTTCTCTGTAGCTTCAGGTGGTGGTACAGGCCGTACCCTGCACCCGGATAATATGGCAGCCGGTCCTGCTTCTTATGGTATGACCGACACGATGGGCCGTATGCACGGTGACGCTCAGTTCGCTGGTTCTTCATCCGTACCTGCTCACGTTGAGATGATGGGATTCCTGGGTATGGGTAACAACCCGATGGTAGGTGCTACTGTTGCAGTGGCTGTTGCTATCGAGGAAGCTATGAAGAAGTAATTTAAGTTATTTCCAAATATATAAACTCCTGTAATCGTTATGGTTACGGGAGTTTTTTTGTTTATTGAAATATCTTATATGCTTCTTCTTTCTTACCCAATCAAATACTTCTTTAAACTGGTTATAAGAAATACTCAAAATTTCTTCTATCACCTTCTTTTTCCCATAGGAAAGATTCACCGTTTTTCCTTTCTGAAACGAGTAAAATTGAAGATATTTTGCAGCCAAATCACAGCCATTTTCCATTTTTCCCAAAATGGCTGCAAATTTTAACATAACAATCTAACACATAGCATTATACAGATTATTCAAAGGACTTCTAAATGTCTAATTTAAAGATTAAACAAATGGTTAGAAGTTCATTTTCCACTCTCTTTTTTATAAGAGAAAACAGAGTTAGAAAAGACGGTACTACAATTATTGAAGTATTGATTACCGTAAATGGTGAAAGATGTGGCTTTTCTACTGGCAAAAAGGTAAAAGCCACATCTTGGGATAAAACCAAACAACAAGTAAAAGGTAAAGATGAGGAAGCCAAAAGTCTCAACAACTACCTGAAAGCCGTAAAAGCCAAACTGTATCAGAAAGAAGCGGAATTGTTGGGTAGAGGTTTTATCATCACTGCTAAACTTCTATGTGAGGCATATCAAGAAAAGATCGAATCTCTGAAAGAGAAAAGTTTGTTTGAGGTTTTTACAGAACATAATCACGAACAAGAAAAATTAATTGGTAACGGAGGCTGTAAATTAAACTGTGTTAGCAAAGTTAATACTTTGTTCCTTGCTGACACAGTTTAATTTACAGCCTCACGCAAGCTAGTTCCTAACCAAAGTATATTTATATCCTGTTTCCGAGCAGTCTTGCAGGATAAGAGTGTCTCCTTTGATAGACACAGGATAGGCAGGGTTGGTCTCGTAGAAGACATCCATCAGATAGGCTTCATATCCGGCCCCCGTATCCGCTTTGCGCCAGTTCAAAGCCCCCGGTTCGGCTTTGCCGTCCTCCGTCCAGACATATTGGTCGTCTGCAAACTTGATGAAAGTATTCTCATATTCGCAGAACTCACGGGCGTTCTTGCCACTCACCAGTTCCCATTCTCCGTTGACCAGCGTCTTGATCTCCGGCAGATCCTTATCGAACAACGTTACATTCACGCTCTCCGCATCCTTCTTTTTATTGCTCTGACAAGCCGTACCAAACAGCAGGACAACGACAAGCAGCAACGGCAATACATCCATCAGCTTCTTCATATCACTCACTTATTTACAATGTTCCTTTATCAACTTTCCAGCAAGCGGATCGCCCAATTCTTTAGCTTTGTTGAATGCTTCGCAAGCCTCTGTTTTCTTCTTCAAACGGACGTAACAAACGCCCCGTAAACGATAACAGGCTCCGAAATCTGGAGCAATCGCGATTGCCCTCTCTATACTTTTCAGTGCATCTTCATACTTCTGCTGGCGAACATAGATGGAAGCTTCTTCCGCATAGTAGTCGGGCGTGCTGGGACTTCCCTGTATAGCAGCCTGGATATCCTTCAAAGCTCCCTCCAAGTCACCCGCACGGAACTTGGCTTGTTCGCGCAGGAAGAAGAAGTTCGGAAGCACCTGTCCACCAATCAGTGTATAATAGAGGTCATAATCAGCGATAGCCTCCGTGTATTGTGCAAGGCGCAGGCGCCAATTGATCCGTTCCAACACATAAGCTGCCGCCTCGGCATTCATATTTGTCCCACATTTCTCGATCGCCTTGTCGAGCAGGTCGATAACATCACCGATATTAAAACCGGTAACCCGTTCCTTTGCCTTTGCAGCCAAATAATAAGAAGAAGCAGAGGCGACATCGCTGTTGTTAACGATCATGTACTCATCGAATGCCTGCTGGAACTCTCCTTTATTGAACAGGATATCCGCCCTTAATTGGTGATAGGCTGGCAGGTTATCCTCTTCGATCGCCTTGTCCAAAGCCTCCATAGCGGCTTCGATTGTCCAAGCTGGATCAGTCAGCGTACTATCGGCCGAAGCAACACCGTAGATCAACTTAGCCTGGTTATACCAGAAATCACCTTTCTTATCGCTACATTTAGAAGCGGTTTTTATGTCGTCCAGTGCCTTTTGCAAATAGGTTGCCTGTTCAGCCATAGAGTTAGCCAATTCCGCACGATTGTAGGCATAAAGATCAGAACGGTTCAGATAACCGTCGGGAGCATCCGGGAAGGTGGTGATAAAATCGTTGACCGTTTCCAAGCGTGCCTTTGCGTCCTGCGTGCCACTGATCAAGTAAAGAGCTACGGTTGCTTGGTCCAGTTCCTTCGGCCATCCTTTCGGTATATTGATATTGCGGTATGCAGAACTCAGATAATCAGCAGACCCTATTGACAAGCTACCTGCATATCCAGCAGAAAGGCCATAGCAAATATCTTTCTTTCCACCTGCATCCGCTTGTGCCAGCCCGAACACTTCACCTTCGGGAGTCAGCAACGGAGCATTGAGTTCGTTTTCTTCCAATGCGACTGCCATCTTGTAATATTTATACGGATCTTTCAGCTTACTTACTTCGGTAATAACACCAGACTTAAAGGTGGCGTTCTTGCCGGTAGAGTATAATAGCAGATAGGCATTCGTCCCGTTTGCCACCGGCTCAGCAGCAATCGGCAGGAAAACAGCTTTCTTCGGCACTTCAACCTGAAACTTTACAGCGTCATACAGTTCGTCTGCACCCAGGATATTCTTAATCAGAAATGTTTTTCCCTCAAAGTCTGTGATTGTTGCTTTCTCGGCACCCTTAAAGATATTGTATGCAGAGACAGCCTCGCCTGTTTCGGAAATAAAGAATCCCGTACTAGTTGCGAGCTTATTTCCATCCTTTCCATAAGTGGTAATTGTAAAGACCGCTCTCTTGGCTTTGTTCATCCATTTAGGAGCGTTTTTCTGTGCTGCCGCCGAGAGGCACAAACAACTGATCAAAATCAAATGTAGTATTCGTTTCATTTCTTTTTCATGTTATCAGATACAGACGCAAAAGTAAGTATTTATCTTAGAATATACGCATCATGGTGTTAAGAAAGCTAACTTTAAGACTTCAAGGAACGTGTAAAAACAAATTACATGGATCAACACGGTTTGTCTGTTTTTTGTTTTTATAGACAACCTATAATAAGATTTTTTAACACACAGTCAACCTATCTCAGGACGAGACAAAATTATAAATAGAGAAACAGGTTGTCATTATATAATTCAAAAATCACAAATCTTCTTACCTTTGTACATAAAAAGTAAGAAGATTTATGATCGATCAACCTACCATAGACCGGATACTGGATGCTGCAAACATTGTGGACGTTGTTTCCGAATTCGTTACCCTTCGGAAACGAGGCATAAACTATGTAGGGTTGTGTCCTTTCCATAGCGACAAGTCCCCCTCTTTCTATGTGTCGCCAGCAAAGAATATCTGTAAATGCTTTGCCTGCGGCGAAGGGGGTACGGCTGTTCACTTCATTATGAAGCATGAGCAGCTTTCTTATTATGATGCGCTTCGCTTCCTTGCCAAAAAGTACAACATCGAAATACAGGAACGGGAACTGTCGGAACGCGAAAAGCAGGTGCGCAGCGACCGCGAAAGCATGCTGATCGTCAATAGCTGGGCGCAGAAATACTTCACGACCCAGCTCTACGAACACCAGGAAGGCAAAGCCGCCGGCCTGCGCTACTTTGCCGAACGTGGTTTCCGGGAAGATACCATTCGCAAATTCCAGTTAGGCTACAGCCTCGACCAACGGGACGCCCTGTATAAAGCCGCAACAAAGAGCGGTTACAAAAAAGAATTTCTCGAAAAGACAGGTTTGGTGATCGCCTACGACAACGGCGGGGTAAACGACCGTTTTCGCGGGCGTGTCATTTTTCCGGTCCATACGCTCAGTGGAAAAGTCGTCGCTTTCGGAGGACGTGTCCTGAAGAAAGACGAAAAGACAGCCAAATATGTCAACTCGCCCGAAAGTGAGATTTACCATAAGAGTAACGAGCTTTACGGGATCTATTTCGCCAAACAGGCGATCGTAAAGGCTGACCGCTGCTTCTTGGTGGAAGGCTACACGGATGTTATTTCCATGCATCAGGCAGGGGTCGAGAACGTGGTCGCTTCATCGGGTACAGCCCTCACACAAGGACAGATCCGCCTGATACATCGCTTCACTAGCAATATCACGGTCTTGTATGACGGTGATGCAGCCGGTATCAAGGCTGCCTTGCGTGGTATCGACCTGCTGTTGGAGGACGGCATGAATGTGAAAGTGGTGCTCCTTCCGGACGGAGAAGACCCCGACTCCTTTGCCCGCAAGCACAACGCGAGCCAGTTTGCTGAGTTTATCCGGCAGAACGAAACCGATTTCATCCGTTTCAAAACGCGCCTGCTATTGGACGATGCAGGAACGGATCCGATCAAACGGTCGGCGCTGATCTCCGACATTATCCGGACGGTGGCCATCATCCCCGACAATATCGCCCGCTCCCTTTATATCCGGGAATGCAGTACGATGATGGAAATAGACGAGATGCTCCTGTTGAACGAAGTGAACAAAATCCGCCTCAACAAGGAAGAAAGGCAAGCGAACACTCCGTCCTCCCCCATTCCGGCTACTCCCATCAATATCCCCGAATACCCGAATATTCCCGGTTACCAGCCCTACCCGGAAGAGACGCTGGCGGAACAACCGCAGGAAAGTCCCCTGCCTCCTGACAATACGATCCCGCCCCCCCCACCAGAAGAATACAGTCCCGATGACGGAGGAGGCAGCATGCCGCCGCCAGCGCCTTTCACGCCGCCGGCAAACATTCCGGTAGGGCCGAAGCGTTCGCCTTACGAGGCATACGAAGTCGCCCTGCTGCGCTACATCGTGCGTTATGGCGAACGTATCCTGTTCCAATATACGGACGAAGAGACGAACGAGGATGTCGTGATCCGCGTTTCCGAATATATCCGTTCCGAGCTGGAACGCGACGACCTGACCTTTTATACTCCGCTCTTCAAGAGTATGATGGATGAAGCGGCCGATCGCTGCCGGTCCGAAGGGTTCATCGCGAACCGGTATTTCCTCGCCCATCCCGACCCGAACGTGAGCCGCCTTGCCGCCAACCTGATCAGCGAAAAATATCAGCTAAGCAAGTATCACACCAAATATCGGGAACTGGAACAGGAAGAAGACAAACTCGACCAGTTGGTAATCCGGGAATTGTATGCTTTCAAGGATGCCTATGTACTCTCTCAAATCAAAGAGATACAGGCACAGATCAAGAGTATGCAAAACAACGAAGACATGGATCAGGTTTTCGAGCTGATGAAAAAGCTCACGCGCCTGAACGAAATAAAGAATATATTAAGTAAAGAATTGGGAGAAAGAATCATATTAAAAATGTAATGCCTATGAATTTTTTAGAAACGGAAGACGTGGTAAAACAATATGCCAACCACCTCGCCCTCGACAAGGTCAGCATCCAAGTTCCCGAAGGGAAAGTCTTCGGCTTATTAGGGCCGAACGGAGCCGGCAAAACCACACTGATCCGTATCATCAACCGCATCACGGCCCCCGACAGCGGCCTTGTCCGTTTTAACGGACGTGAATTTCAGCCGGAAGATATCTACCAGATCGGTTACCTGCCGGAAGAACGCGGCCTGTATAAAAAAATGAAAGTCGGTGAACAAGCCATCTACCTAGCACAGCTCAAAGGGCTCTCCTACCAGGAAGCTCGCATACGGTTGATACGCTGGTTCGAAAAATTTGATATCATGCCCTGGTGGAACAAGAAACTGGAAGAGTTGTCCAAAGGGATGCAGCAGAAAATACAATTCATCATCACCATCATTCACGAACCGAAACTTCTGATCTTCGACGAACCGTTCAGCGGATTTGACCCAGTGAATGCCGAATTGCTGAAAAAAGAAATCCTCGAACTCAAAGATGCCGGACACACAATCATCTTTTCCACGCACAACATGTCGTCTGTTGAAGAGATTTGTGACAATATCGCCTTGATCAACCGTTCTCAAGTTGTGCTTTCCGGCAATGTAACAGAAGTGAAAAGCCGTTTCCGGACAAACAATTTCACCCTCCGTTTCCATACCGGATCAGGGAAATTGCAACCCATCCCGGAAATGTTCAGCCTGCTGACGGAAAAAGACCTGGCCGGAACAAGCGAGGTACGCATCCATAAAGAGCCGGGTATAACCAACTCCGCCCTCCTCTCTGCATTGGCGGGACAGACTGAAATCATTTCTTTCACGGAAGAGATCCCTTCGATGAACGACATATTTATTAACACCGTCTCCGGTACAAATACTACGCAAGCATGAATAAGATAGGACTTATAATAAAAAGAGAATACCTCCGCCGTGTCAGCAAAAAATCGTTTCTGTTACTGACATTCCTGACACCGTTCCTGTTTGCCGCGCTGGTGTTCGTCCCGCTTTGGTTATCCACCATCAAAGGAGATGATGTCAAACAGGTGGCGATCAGCGATACGACAGGCAAATACGCACCGCTGTTTAAAGACACAGAAGAATACACCTTCATCACCGAAAAAGGTTCCAGCCTGGAAGAATATCGTAAAAACCCGGATAAAGAAATTTTCGCTTTCTTGAATATAACAGACGACTTGTTACAAAACCCAACCGCAGCAACACTCTATTCGCAGAAACAAATTCCGATGGGACTGAAAAACACCATCGACAAAACACTGTCCGAATACTTGAAAGACGAGAAACTCGCTTCTTACAACATCGACAACCTGAAACAGATCATCGAGGACAGCAAAATCAATTTCAATATCAAAACCATCAAATGGGATGAAGACGGAAGTGAAAAAAGCACTTCGGCCGAGGTTGCCTCTATCTTAGGCATGATATTGACTTTCATTATCTATATGTTTATCATCATGTACGGTGGAATGGTCATGCAAGGAGTGATGGAAGAAAAGACAAACCGTATTATCGAAGTGATGATTTCGTCCGTTAAGCCATTCGACCTGATGATGGGAAAAATCATTGGCATCGGTTTCGTCGGCCTAACACAAGTATTCCTGTGGGGAATCCTGACAACGGTCTTGGTATCGGGGAGCCTTTTCTTTTTCGGTGGCAACACGTCACCTGAAGATATGATGACAGCACAGATGACGGCACAAGGCATAAACGATGTGGCTGCCGGTTCTTCCGATATCAGCATCCAGGTGCAAGAAATTATCAATTCGATCAACTTCGGTATGATCGGCACCTGTTTTGTCCTTTATTTTATCGGTGGCTATTTACTGTATGCAGCTCTATTTGCTGCAATCGGAAGCGCTCTGGAACAGCAGGAAGACACTCAGCAGTTCATGACTCCGATTATGCTTTTGATGGCGTTCAGCTTGTATGCCGGAATCTATAGCATGAATAATCCAGACGGCCCGCTGGCATTCTGGTGTTCGATGATCCCGTTTACCTCCCCTATCGTGATGATGGTCCGCTTGCCGTTCGACATTCCGGTATGGGAATTGGCTCTTTCGTTTGCTTTGCTGTTTGCCACAGCTATACTTATCATCTGGTTCTCGGCCAAAATTTACCGTGTAGGTATTTTAATGTATGGAAAGAAACCGAGCATCAAAGAAATGATCAAATGGGTAAAATATAAATAAAACTACCACGGCGATCGTTACGATCGCCGTGATAACGTAAAATATATGTATGAAAAAAGCCTGTCACTCAAAAGAATGACAGGCTTTTTGTTGTTCAACCAGGGCTCGAACCTGGACTAACAGGACCAGAATCTGTTGTGCTACCATTACACCATTGAACAATTTCCGTTCAACAAAGATGACAATTAATTATTTCGTTGTTCAACCAGGGCTCGAACCTGGACTAACAGGACCAGAATCTGTTGTGCTACCATTACACCATTGAACAATTTCAATTAAGCTTGTCAACTCTCTTGTTGTTAGCGAGTGCAAAAGTACATACTTTTTCAAAATAAACAAACGATATGGTAATTTTTTTTCATTAATAAACTTTTTTCTTTTTCTGCTTGTTTTGATTTTGCAAGTATATACATATATTAATAGAGGGAAATCACCCACATAATAAATATAAGAAGTATATTTGCGACTTCGAATATTACTCAATAAAAAATAATGGATCAAACAGAAGCATTAGTTAAAACGATTGTAGAAGGCCTACAGGAAAAAAAAGGCAAAAACATTGTAACCGTAGACTTAACCCAATTATCCGGCTCGATCTGCCAATATATGATAATCTGCGAAGGAAGTACACCTACCCAGGTTTCCGCATTGTCTGATTCAGCTTGGGATTTTGCCCATCGCAAGGCAGGAGAAAAACCGCTTTCGATAGATGGAGCACAGCGTGCCGAATGGATCGGGATGGACTATGGCACGGTTCTTGTACACATATTTTTACCGGAACTTCGCGAGTTCTATAATCTGGAAAATCTTTGGTCAGATGCCAAAGTGACTCAGATTGTAGACCTCGACTGATGACCGATCTTACATAGTATAGAGATAATCACATATGGAAAATAAAAACGACATGTTTAACAAAGCACCGAAGAATAATAAGCAAAAGATGTTCAAGTTTAATCTTTATTGGATGTACGGGCTCATCTTCATAATGCTTTTTGCTTTGTATCTGACAAACGACTCTTCGGCATCTAAAGAATTAGGCTGGACCGAGTTCCAGAAATTAGCACAGGAAAACGTATTCGACCGGATGGTCGTCTACAACAAAAAGAATCTGGTTGAAGCAACTGTAAAAGACGGACGGAAAGGTCTGGTGTTCAGAAAAGACAGTGCGACATTGGGTACAAACCCGAAAGTGTATGTCAAAATACCGTCGGCCGATAAATTTTCAGACTTCTATGACAAATCCGTTGCCGAAAATCATATCACTACGCAAGTCAGCTTCGAAGAAGGCGACGACGCGATCTGGAATTTTCTTGTTTCGTTCGGTCCGATCCTGCTGATTATCGTCGTATGGATCTTTCTGATGCGACGCATGTCAGGTGGTGCAAGCGGTGGTCCCGGCGGAGTATTCAGTGTGGGAAAAGCAAAAGCACAGCTTTTCGATAAAGATAACGACCGAAAAGTGACCTTCAAGGATGTCGCCGGCCTTGCAGAAGCAAAACAGGAGGTGGAAGAGATCGTTTCCTTCTTGAAAAACCCCGAAAAATATACGGAATTAGGAGGTAAAATACCTAAAGGAGCCTTACTCGTAGGCCCTCCAGGAACCGGTAAAACATTATTGGCTAAGGCTGTGGCAGGAGAAGCAGATGTTCCGTTCTTCTCCCTGTCAGGCTCGGACTTCGTAGAAATGTTTGTCGGTGTGGGAGCATCTCGCGTACGTGACTTGTTCCGCCAGGCAAAAGAGAAAGCTCCTTGTATCGTATTCATTGACGAGATCGATGCCGTCGGTCGTGCCCGTGGTAAAAATGTAAACATGAACAGCAACGACGAACGTGAAAACACATTGAACCAGTTACTTACAGAAATGGACGGTTTCGGTTCCAACAGTGGTGTTATTATCCTGGCAGCTACGAACCGTGCCGATATCTTGGATAAGGCTCTACTTCGTGCGGGACGTTTCGACCGCCAGATTCACGTGGAATTACCCGACTTGAACGAGCGTAAAGAGATATTCGGAGTGCATCTGCGTCCGATCAAAATCGACGAAAGCGTCGATGCCGAATTCTTGGCACGCCAGACTCCCGGTTTCTCCGGTGCCGACATTGCCAATGTCTGCAATGAAGCTGCTTTGATTGCCGCTCGTAACGGTAAAAAGTTTGTCCAAAAAGAAGACTTCATGAATGCGGTCGACCGTATCGTCGGAGGTTTGGAGAAACGAACTAAAATAACAACTGCGGATGAACGTCAATGCATAGCCAACCATGAAGCAGGTCACGCAACCTTGAGCTGGCTGCTAGAACATGCCAATCCGTTAGTTAAAGTCACAATCGTTCCGCGAGGCAAGGCATTAGGCGCTGCCTGGTATTTACCGGAAGAACGCCAGATTACCACCCGTGAACAATTGCTGGACGAAATGTGTGCCACGCTCGGCGGCCGCGCAGCTGAAGAACTTTTCTTGGGAAAAATATCTACCGGAGCATCTAATGACCTCGAACGGGTGACTAAACAGGCTTATGCGATGGTCGTCTATTTTGGTATGAGTAACCGACTGCCGAACTTGAACTACTACGATTCAAGTGGACAAGACTGGGGTTTCACTAAACCGTACAGCGAGGAAACAGCTCGGATGATCGACCAGGAAGTACAGGCCATTATCAATGAACAGTACGAACGAGCCAAAAGTATTCTGAAAGAACATGCGTCAGGCCACAATACGCTGGCTCAGGTATTGCTGGAACGGGAAGTAATCTACACGGAAGATGTCGAACAGATCTTCGGCAAGCGTGCTTGGGTTTCCCGCTCGGAGGAGATTCTGGAGCTGCAAGAGAAAGCAAACGGTAAAAAGGCCGAAGAAGCAAAAGTTGCCGAAGCTGACAAGCAGTAAGATAACATAAACAATAAAAAATTCCATGCTCACTAAATTTGAAACAGATGGGCATGGAATTATTATTTTAATTATATTTGTACTTGAATAAATCAATAAAAAAACACTATCGTCTTGAAAAATTTGATTATACGGGCGTTAACCGGCATTATATTCGTTGTGGTACTAATCAGTGCCATTTATATTCATCCGATTTTTTTCCTTATTCTTTTTTGTATTATAACAGGATTGACCCTTTGGGAATTCGGAGGTCTGGTCAAACATTATGAAAATGCGAATCTGCAACGGACCGTGAATGTGCTCGGAGGAGTATATCTGTTTATCGCCACCTTCGTTTATGCAAACGGGTTGACAGACGGAAAGATATTCCTTCCCTATCTACTATTTATCATGTTGACAATGATAGCTGAACTCTACTATAAGGCACCGAACCCGATTAATAATTGGGCATTTACGCTCTTTGCCCAGGTTTATTGTGCCGGCTCCTTCTCCATATTGAATTTCATCGGCGCAGAACCGGGGACACCTGGTGTCATGAGCTACACGCCGCTCTTTATCATGGCGATCTTTATTTTTGTCTGGCTGGACGATACCGGAGCATACTTGGTCGGCTCCTTGATCGGAAAACATAAATTATTTGAACGGATTTCTCCCAAGAAATCATGGGAAGGCTTTTTTGGCGGATTGATCCTCTCCTTGGCTTCCTCACAGGCATTCGCCTGGTTCGCCCCGGAAATAAACCGGATGAATTGGTTGGGACTGGCAGCCACGGTTGTCCTGTTCGGAACCTGGGGAGACTTGATCGAATCCTTGCTGAAACGTACACTCGGAGTAAAAGACTCTGGCAATGTATTACCAGGCCACGGAGGAATGCTAGACCGCTTCGACAGCGTTATGCTAGCTGTTCCCGCCAGCTATATCTATATCGAACTATTCATTCGAAATTAAAGGTGAGCGTCACCATCCGGGAAGTTGCTTTAGACAAGGAATTCGGATACTTGATCAATTCCGGATCTGTCAGATCACTTCGGTCTTTCTCCAACAGGTCTACCAGACCGAAACTAAACTTAAGTTCCGGACATAATTTGAAAAACGGAAGATAAATATCACATCCGATACCAAACTCGACACCGAAATCCGTTCCTTTCAACAGGATCGGATTTCCTTTTTTACGCCCCAGATCGAAAGCACCATAAATACCGCCAATCAGATAAGGACGATAGTTATTCACACGAAAAGCGCTATACTTCACATCGAGCGGAAACGTCAGATAGTTGGAACGGACAGAAGTGGAATACATGCTTACCACCGGATTTTCATCTGTACCCTCCACTCCTTCCATTTCAGGACGGCGGAACACAAATTTCTTGTCACCGAAATGGATAGTCGGCGTAAAACGCAGATTGAAATATGGATTCAAGTACATATCCCCGATGACCCCGACACTAAAACCGGGCGAATAGCTCGGAATCTCGGCATACCAGGTTTCACCGTTTGTTGCCACACCGGTATTAGTCAATATCAAATCCTGCGCATGCAGACCTACATGAAATCCCAAATGAAACCATTTCAAATCCGCATAGGGCTGGTTCTTCACCTTTTCTTTCTGCGCCATTACGGCAGTTACAGACAGAAAGAACACACATATAATAAATAGTAGACGTCTCAATTCTTTTCGTAATTTTGAATTTATAACGGGAAAGAGTCCGACTTATTGCAAAAGAGTATTTATTTGTAAAAAAAAGGAGGAGTTCTTTTTTTAATTCAAAGAAAACTCTATTTTTGCACGAACTAATAGTTATCAATTTAAACGTTTAAAAAAATGGCTTACGTAATTAGTGACGATTGTATCGCTTGCGGTACTTGTATTGACGAATGTCCGGTAGGAGCAATTTCAGAAGGCGATAAATACAGCATCGACCCTGAAATGTGTACAGATTGTGGAACTTGCGCAGATGCTTGTCCTACTGAAGCAATTCATCCGGCAGAATAAACCGCAACATCGATAGGTTTCCTTTACAGGACCTATAAAGATAAGGGGCTGTTTCCTTTCGGAACAGCCCCTTATTATTTTCTCATTCTCTACCGACTTCGTCAAAATTCGATATTCAGTTTGATCTCATCCGAGTCGCTTTCCTGCCGACCTTCATCCGACATCGTCTCCTCCGGCCTTTCATCAGCTCTACATCGTTTAATGTAACTGATTACATCATTCATTCCATCCATGAACTTGTCAAAGTCTTCTTTGTACAGAAAAATCTTATGTTTCTCAAAAGAAACCTGCATACCATTCTTCGGCTGCACTTTTTTACTCTCCGTCACAGCCAGAAATAAATCGTCTTTCAGATTCTTCTTTACATCCAGATAATAAATTCTTTTTCCTGCTTTAATGGTTTTAGAGTATAAGATCTCTTTGTCACCACCTTCAACCTGTATTTTCTTCACCGAGTTTTCCATTATAGCAAACATTCGTTAAACAACCACCCATTTATCATAACTTGCCTCAAATATGTGCATTTTTTTTTAAACAACAACTATTTTAACGCATGAAAATGCATATAAAGAATCGGAATATTATGAAATAATAAATAACACACATAAAATTAAGCGAAGCGACGAACTTTTATCAAAAGAATGACTAACTTTGCAGCCAAATTTATAACAAGTAGTTCCTTCAAACGATGATCAACAGAATTTTAATCCGCATTAAAGTTTTACAGATAGTATATTCTTACTATCAAAACGGAAACAACGACCTCAAAGTAGCGGAAAACGAATTGCTTTTCAGTCTTAGAAAGTCTTATGACTTATATCATTATTTCCTTCTTCTAATTGTCGACGTCACAAACTTACAAAGACGTATCTTGGATGCCCGTAAGAACAAGTATATGCCGACAGAAGCCGAATTGAACCCCAATACCCGACTGATAGACAACCGTTTTGCCGCACAAATAGCCGAAAATGAAGCACTTCGGAAATACGTGGCCGAACAGGGGCTTTCATGGGATAATGATGAAGATTTCATCAAAATGGTACTCGACCTGATCTTGTCGTCCGAACAATACGGGGAATATCTGAATAACGAAAATGATTCATACGAGACAGATAAGGAATTCTGGCGCATCGTATTCAAAAAACTAATTTGTGGCAATGAAGCGATCGACGATTATCTGCAAGATAAAAGCATTTATTGGAACGACGACATCTCCATCGTCGAAACTTTTACGCTGAAAACAATCAAACAATTCGAAGAAGCAGCCGGAAGCAAACAAAAATTGCTGCCGATGTTTAAAGATCTCGAAGACCAGTCTTTCGCCATTAAATTATTCCGCCAATCATTGATGAAAGGAAGCGAATTCCGTGAACGTATCAACAAACACATGAAGAACTGGGAAACCGAACGCATAGCCAATATGGATCTTATCATCATGCAGGTTGCACTGGCAGAAATCATGACGTTCCCGACAATTCCCATCAACGTAACGCTGAACGAATATATTGATACGGCCAAATACTACAGTACCCCGAAAAGCGGAACATTCATCAACGGTATTTTAGATTCTGTAGTCAACGAGTTAAAAAAAGAAAAGTTATTGCTCAAAGATTAATTATTATCCTTACATTTGTGTCAGTATCGAATTGATATTAACTTATTAATGTTTATAGTTATATGAGCTTACTTACTATTTTACTTCAGGCCGTCGGCGGAAGTCAGCAATGGTCTGGTATTTTAATGATGGTTGTTATTGTTGCGATCTTCTATTTCTTTATGATCCGTCCGCAACAAAAGAAACAAAAAGAAATTCAGAAAGCCCGCGAAGCCTTGAAAGCAGGAGACAAAGTGATTACTGCCGGAGGTATCTACGGAAAAATCAAAGAAATCGGTGACACATATATGTTGATTGAAATTTCTGATGGTGTACGCATCCGTGTAGACAAAACATCCGTGTTTGCATCTGTAGAGGACGCACAGCAAAAATAAACAACGGAACATATGTCACGACTTGGACAAATCAAACAAACATTCAAGTCTGTCCGGATAGAGATTAAGGCTTTTCTTCGCCGTCAACAGTGGAAAGAAGCCTTGATCTTTTTCTGTTTTATACTGTTGGCTTTCGGCTTCTGGCTTCTCCAAAGCCTGCAACAGGAGTATGAAATAGATATCAGGATTCCGGTCAAGTACAAGAATGTGCCGCCAGATATATCTTTCACGGAAACACCGCCCGAAGCCATTACAGTCAAAGTGAAAGACAAGGGGAGTGTATTGCTGAACTACTCCTTCGGACGTTCGTTTGCCCCAATTGAGGCCAACATGAAGACACAGTCGGAAAAATCCGGTAAACTGATCATTAACCGGAAAGATATCGAAAACGAAATAAAGAAACATCTGATTGCGACCACATCCCTGCTCAGCTTCGAACCCCAACATATCGATGCTGCTTACAGCAAACGCATCAAGAAGGAGATACCAGCCGTATTCGAGGGAGTTGTCCAAACAAATGCCGGTTTCAAAGTTTCAGGTGACATATCCATTACTCCCCGCAGCATCAACGTCTATGCCAGCGATGTCGTTCTGGACACCTTGAAAGAGATAAAAACAATCTATACCGAGATCAAAAAAGGAAACAAGACCGTCACACGTACCGTCCAACTGGAAAAAATAGACGGGGTTACTCTCGAACCGACAAGTGTAACCGTTACGATCCCGATAGAAGAGTATACAGAAAAAACGCTGGAAATACCTGTTATCTGCACCAATCTGCCGCCCCATTACACCCTGCGCATGTTCCCGGCTGTCGTGAAAGTGAGCTGCAACGTCCCTCTTTCGCGCTTCAAGGACGTCTCGGCAGATGATTTCGAAATACGAATCTCTTTTGCAGATTTAGAACAAAGCGCTTCAGGAACATTGCCTTTACAACTGAACAAAAAACTGAGCTGGGTGGATGTAGCTACAATTTCACCAGACCGGATCGAATTTATATTGGAACAAACAAAGTCAAATGATTAAGATTGGAATCACCGGAGGAATCGGAAGCGGCAAATCAATGGTAGCCGCACTATTGGAAGTATGGGGTATTCCTGTGTATATAGCCGATACAGAAAGCAAGCATCTAACAGCCACTTCTCCCGTTATCCGGGAAAAGCTGATTACCTTGTTCGGCAAAGAACTTTATACAGCCGACGGTTTGGATAAAAGACGGCTCGCTTCCCATATTTTCGGAAACCCGGAACGGCTTGGACAAGTGAACGCGATCATTCACCCAGAAGTGAACCGTCATTTTCTTGCTTGGGTCGAAAGACTGAATACCCCGGTATGCGCCATCGAATCAGCCATTCTTTTCGAATCGGGCTTTAACCGGATTGTCGATACGACGCTGATGGTCTATGCCCCGATGGAAATACGCATCGGACGGATACTCGAACGCGACTCTGTTTCCCGAGAAGAAATTATACGTCGCATCGAAAGCCAGTTGCCGGACGAAATGAAAAAAGAGAAATCGGACTACGTGATCTTCAATGACGGAGAACAAGCTTTACTTCCGCAAATAACCGCTTTTCTTGCAGGACTAAAGATAAAAAACATTGACTTTCAATTCTATAATAAGCATAAAAACAAAAATATTCAGTAGATAGAGACATTTATGCTTAGTGAATAATCATTAGAAACAAGAAAATATGTTCAAAACTGCCGAAAATTCCCGACAGTTATACTACATTTGCAGCACAAAAGTTAAACACTATTAGAAAAACAAAGTATTATGTTGAAGACGATTTTGTCTATCTCGGGTAAACCGGGATTGTTTAAATTGGTTTCCCACGGGAAAAATATGCTAATTGTTGAGTCGTTAGCAGACAAGAAAAGAGTTCCTGCATACGCAAAAGATAAAGTAATTTCTCTGGGAGATATCGCTATCTACACAAATGAAGCAGAAGTTCCATTGCATGAAGTTCTGACCAACGTCAAAAATAAAGAAAACGGGCAACAAGCATCTGTTTCCACATCCGCCAAACCAGACGAACTACGTGCTTATTTCGCCGAGATTCTTCCCAATTTCGACCGTGAACGTGTATATCCGAGTGATATCAAGAAATTGATCTCCTGGTATAACATCCTGATCGGCGCAGGCCTCACAGAGTTCACCCCAGAAGAATCGGCAACAGAAGAAGCTTCGGTTAAAGAAACGAAAAAAGAGGAAGCTTAACCAATTACAGTCGAATCAAATACAAAAAAGAGATGTACCAGATAGTCCTGTACTTCTCTTTTAGGACATTCATTAGGAATATTCGGTAAATGTTCCCACAAAATACATGGCATATGAAGATGATAGAGTATAATCACTTC
>NZ_JAHPXO010000034.1:0-52850 GCF_019041495.1 Parabacteroides sp. MSK.9.14 | reverse complement strand
GATCCGGTCGCGCCCCGGTGATATTTTCCCGGTCATCTGTTTCAAATACAAATCCCTGACAGCCAAGTTATGCACCGGATTGCCGATCACCTTCACCTTATTATTCTTATCAAGCAAGAAAGTCTGGAATGTGATATCTTGTGGAAATTTGTTCAACTTGTCCAATCGGCTGTCCCGATCGATGCAGACCGGACGGTCGAAGTTGTCGCGTTTCAGGATGTACCGCAACTCACGGTCGTCTTTCGACTGGAAGACGAAGATGAACGAGATGCTGCCGTTTGTTGCCGAATCGACATGGGCGATCAATTCTTTCCATTTCGGCAGTTGCAATTTGCAACTGATGCAACCTGTTGAATCGACATAAATCAGCACTTTATATTCTGCATCGGGTATCCGGTATTCCACCTGCTCAGTGACGAAACGGGTGAAAGCCATATCCTGCGGAAACACGATCTCTTTTCCCTGCCATTCCTGAACCAGACGGGCAAATTGATCTTTCTTGTTTTCCCGGCAAGCGGCTAACAAAAATAATAGGAATAATATGTAGAGCAGTTGTTTCATTTTCTTGTTATAATTTGAATGTCACGATCGGATTATCGCTTTCCGCGCAGGTCGCAATTCCGATGTTTGTTTTTTCATTGATATGGATGCCCAAGATATTTTTGTCGAGCGTATATTTTCGAACCGGGTTTCCTGCCAAATCGAACACGTAAAAGAAATGGCCTCCTTTGGGAGCAGACATGCCGCGTTCGTAAAATTTGTCCCGCTCTTTCCAGGACATCCCATCGAAAACGGTATAAATATAATCGTCTGTGACTTGTATGTCCACAAACCCTTTGATGCCGGTCGGGAATCCTTCGCCTCCTTTTGCAATGAATTGAGGTTCTCCGGCAGGACCGTATATAACGTTATGAGTTTGAGTTTTTAGATTGTATATTTCAAGGGCTTCTCCCAATTGGGTCGCCATCGCGTATATCCCGTTTTTCGGGTTGTAATCGGTAAAGCTACGCCAAGCTTGTGCTAAGGCGGGATGAATATATTGCTCATAGCTGATTTCGGTGGGAATTTTACCTATGTTTTTGATCGGTTTACCACTATGACTGACTTTGTGATAACGAAAATCACCTAAGTAGTCTGTGATCAGAAAGGCTGAATCTGTACGATAAAAATCTAAAGAGCGAACTAATGTTTTATCTAATCTTATTTCCTCTTTGCGCAAAACGGTCTTGTCCGTCGGAGAGACAGACCAGCGCGTGATCAGCATCCGGTTAGCATCCAATGTCCAGACTGAATCCAATGCAGAAAACTGGAACATCTCTGCCGAAAGCATTTCTCCGGGGGCCTCTCCACGCTTTCCGAACGGTGCGATCGGCTTCCACTCCGGATAAGTAAAAGCGTAAAAGTAATGGCTGTCATTATGTAAATCCATGATGATAGCGATACTGTCTTTTACCGCTACCCGGTAGGGATAACGGAAAAAGGCAGAATCAATAGAAATCTCCTGCGTGGCTACCATTTTCTCATCAGGAAAAGTTGTATACCGAGGGTAAAGAGGATCGGGTGAACCACTGCAGGAGATTAATGTACTTATTCCTATTAATAATATGTATAGGAAGATTCTCATGTCATTTTAAACTATAGCCACTATACATCTTATCAACTTTATCACCATGACAGTCGACATCGCCTATCCCGTAACACCTATAAGCACTACTCTCACCGGAC
This sequence comes from Parabacteroides sp. MSK.9.14, assembly GCF_019041495.1. Classification (NCBI taxonomy): domain Bacteria; kingdom Pseudomonadati; phylum Bacteroidota; class Bacteroidia; order Bacteroidales; family Tannerellaceae; genus Parabacteroides; species Parabacteroides sp. MSK.9.14. The sequence continues at coordinate 51,125 of NZ_JAHPXO010000034.1, read as the reverse complement.
GCCAAAGCCTCAATATTATCAAATGCCAATTGAGGCAAGCCGACAGATGATGTCGACAATGTCTTGATACAAGCAACTCCACCCAAACAAACCAAAACAATTACTACTGCTGAAACTCTTTTTTTCATAACTTTTGTTTTTGAGGTAAATGTAGGGATATATAATTCGGATGTCAATAGGTTTGTGCCACATATTTCACAATTCGCTATTAAACAGATAAATAGAATGCCATTTCCTGATTTCTTGTAGGTTTTCTGTAGGTTTTCTTCGGACTTGAATTACATATATCTGAAGAGAAAAGCCTATATAGATGTCCATTTTTTATATTTTTGCAACATGCAAGAAGAGAATAGACATACAGACAAAATCCTTTTTTTTAAAAGACTATGCATATTATTATATATGTGTATGACTTTGTTTTGTTTGATAATAGTCTGGCATGGATTCCTTTCATGCCGTAAAAAGATTTTCACTGAAGCCTCTGCTACTTTTCAAGATGCTATCAGTAAAGAAATGAACACCCGATTGGGTTCCATACCGATAAAAACCAATAGAGGGACATTATTATTATCGGACTCTATTTCCTATGAAGAAAAAGAAAGATGGTGTGACCAGGACTATCTGTCTCTGAATGATCCGAACCGGATTTTCCTGGATAGCCTTTTTCGCGCCAGACTTGCAGATTTAGGTATGAAAACACAAACAGCGGTGCGTTGTAAGCGTAAAGAAAAAACAACGATAAGTTACACCGATAGCCTTTTTATGAAAAAAGCTACCGCTTTGAAGCCAGTTATATATCGGAAGAATAAAAATATAGAAGACAATATAGAATTACAAGCATTTGTGCAAATTCCGCTTTCCTTTATTTTAAAACGGGCAGATTCCATCCTTCTCTTTTTACTCTTTTATGGTTTATTTGTCGGAATTTTATACGGCAGTTATAAATGGGGTATAAAAAAACTAAACGCGGTATTGCTTGAAAAGAAAGTTGTAGAAACAAAAATTGTAGAAAAGCCGGTTGTCGCTTTTGTCCGTTCTTTTTCCAAAGAAGGGACCTTACCTTTCGGATTACAGTTCGACAAGAAAAGCGGCATCTTGAAATACAAAAACCTACATGTGACTTTAAGCGGGCAAGGCCTGAAGCTATTTACTCATCTGATTAATTCTCAACAATCAGTGATAGCACCTCAAATTATCTATTCACAAATCCTCGGAAATGCCTTAAAAAAGGGAAAGATCGGTAAAGCGGAACGCGATGCGGTCTCTGCTACTATTGTACGCTTGCGGGAAAGCTTGGCCCCCATGCCATTTATCCAAATCAAATCTTGTCGGGGAACCGGCTATCAGCTTATAATAAGTAATCCTGAAGAGATCTAAGAAACACAGAACACCAGACTTCGAAAGACGTTAAAACGCACAATACCCCCTTCAAAAGGCATATATTTGTATTTTTCTGTTGTTCAACATCTTGCAAAAACACGAGTTTCTTAAAAAATATGGGGTAGAAATCCTAATTTCATGCGCTACAGTTTCGATTCAGACTAACGGGTATTTTGAAAAACCGTACAATAAGCCAGGGATGACAATAAGTTTTATTTTTAGAGAAACCGACCTGACGCTGAACCGGTAAAAATATCGGGGAAACCTGGGAATATTGTAAAAAATGCCCATAGAAACAAGAAAAAAGCTGTCAAAACCACCTTTCCAAAAGGTTTCTCCAGCAGCGGCAACAAACATTTCCGGAGGTATTTTCCGCGAGGTGCGCAGAAAATTCCCATGACGACCGTCTTCATGGCTCTGAAGTGCGCAGTTCACCCTGCATGAAGACGGTCGTCATGACAACGAAGACGGTCGCCAGCGCGATGAAGACGGTCGTCACGGGAAAGGGCTGCCGGCCTCCCTGAGACCGGGCTCTTTATACGTTCCATATTCCTGCACCATCCCCAAGCAGGATCCGGATATTCGACTCTCCGGAAGTTAAGGTTTTCCGGATTGTCAAGGAAAACAAGATTCGGATTGACAAAAACACATGTACCGGAGACGAACCGCGCAGACGTGCTGTCTGCACGTCACAAAATGTTCCGGCCCGCTTACAAAAAGACAACCCGAAAAGGTTCGGTTTTCAGGTTGAAATAGAAAAAACAGGGGGTTATTGTAAAATCTGAATCATCCTTCTCAGAAGATCCCGCCCTTGTACATATCGTTGAAATTCGTATGCTGCCCTTCCAGCTTCCGGGCTTCGTCGCCTTCGGGGTTCAGTTCGATGGACTTTTTCAGATCTTCGAAGGCGCCATCCTTGTCTCCTTTCAGGTTCTTGGCACGGCCCCGTTCAGCGTATGCTTTGCCGAAATCGGGTTTCAGATCGATCGCTTCGTCAAAGAAAGTGATGGCTTCGTCCAGACGTTCCTGCGTGATCAGGAGCTGACCGACGAGCAACGTCGCCTCGTCATTGAACGGATTCAACTCCAACACATTTTGGTAATCGGCCGCAGCAGCGTCGATATTACCCATCGCTTCATGGATACGGCCGCGCAGCAAGTAGGATGTTTCTTCTTCCGGAGCCAGCGTGATGGCCTTTTCCACATCGGGAAGCGCTTCGGTTGCCTGCAGCATCGACAACAATATCTGGGCACGCATCAGATAGGCATCCGTGAAATCTTCTTTCAAGGCGATCGCTTTCGTCAGGTCGGCAATAGCCCCTAAGGGGTCGGAAGTCGTCCGCTTCGCCTTCCCCATCAGGAACCAGGCCAAATGGTTCGTCTCTTCCAGTTCGAGAATATGCCGGCAATCGACAATCACGTCCGCATCCTTGTCCAGCATGAAAAGCACGTTCACACGTGTCAGAAGCGTATTGATATGATCCGGTTCAAGTTCCACCATGCGGTTCAGCACCTCAAGAGCTTCTTCCGCCTTATTCGCCGTCGTATAGGCAGCAACCAGATAAGTCATCGTCTCGAAATCCTCCTGCAACTTCAACGCTTCAGTAAAACATTTGATGGCATACGCTACCTGTCCTATTTTCTGGGCGCGGACACCGTCGTATTTCAGAATATCGAAATTTTTCTGATCGTTCTTGCTTTTTTCCTCTTCAGGTGTTGCAGCCTTAGAAGAAGAGAATAGTGATTTAAAGAAGTTTCCCATGATTTAATTACAAATTGTTTTCAGGGAGGCAAAGATACGAAAAGTCCGAACCCTTTTCATATTTTTTATGAAGAATCCATAAGTGAGTTTCAGACATTTTTCTAATTTTGTAGCAGAATTTTTAACTTGGGAAGGATTGTGCCAGCCACACCAACCGCACGCTTTCCCGTCAATTAATGAGTATGGAAAACATAGAAACTGGACTTTTGCTAATGATTGTAGGAATGACAACTGTTTTTGCTATCCTACTGATCGTTATCAATCTTGGGAAGGGCCTGATCGTACTGGTAAACAAATATGCGCCCGAAGAGATTATTGTCAAAAAACAAGTGACACCACAAAGACAGACGGCTACATCCACACCGGCTGTCGGCATCACGAACCAGACTACTGCCGCAATCGTATCGGCTGTAAGTGTTATGACCGGTGGAAAAGGCAAAGTCGTTAAGATCGAGAAATTATAATAGCATTTATACATAAAATATCATGAAAAGAGAAATCAAATTTAGTTTGGTCTTCCGTGACATGTGGCAATCTGCCGGAAAATATGTTCCCACCGTAGACCAGCTAACACGGGTAGCACCAGCCATTATCGAGATGGGCTGCTTCGCCCGCGTAGAGACCAATGGCGGAGGATTCGAACAAGTAAACTTATTATTCGGTGAAAACCCAAACAGAGCCGTACGCGAATGGACGAAGCCGTTCCATGAGGCCGGCATACAAACCCACATGCTGGACCGGGCACTGAACGGCCTGCGTATGAGTCCCGTACCTGACGACGTTCGCCAGTTGTTCTACCAGGTAAAAAAAGCACAGGGGACAGATATCGCCCGCACATTCTGCGGATTGAACGATGTACGCAACATTGCTCCTTCCATCCGATATGCGAAAGCAGCAGGGATGATCTCGCAATGCTCGTTGTGCATCACCCACTCTCCCATCCATACGGTCGAATATTACACCAAGATGGCGATGGAACTGATCGAACTCGGAGCGGATGAAATCTGTATAAAGGATATGGCCGGCATCGGCCGTCCGCATTCTTTGGGGCAGATCGTAGCAAACATCAAGGCAAAACATCCGGAAATTCCGGTTCAGTATCACAGCCATGCCGGTCCCGGATTCAACGTGGCTTCGATCTTAGAAGTATGTAACGCCGGTTGCGATTACATCGACGTTGGCATGGAACCGCTTTCATGGGGTACAGGCCATGCGGACCTGCTGACCGTGCAGGCGATGTTGAAAGACGCCGGCTACAAAGTGCCGGAGATCAACATGGAGGCTTATATGAAAGTCCGCAGCCTGATCCAGGAATTCATGGATGACTTCCTCGGCTTGTATATCAGTCCGAAGAATCGCCTGATGAACTCGTTGCTGATCGGTCCGGGCCTGCCAGGAGGCATGATGGGAAGCCTGATGTCAGACCTCGAAAAGAACCTGGAGACAATCAACAAGAACAATATCAAAAACAACAAGCCGCTCATGAGCCAAGACCAGCTGTTAATCAAGCTGTTCGATGAAGTTGCCTATGTATGGCCGCGTGTCGGCTACCCTCCATTAGTGACTCCGTTCAGCCAGTATGTGAAGAACCTGGCGCTCATGAATGTGATGCAGATGGAGAAAGGGAAGGCCCGCTGGAGCATGATCGCCGACGATATCTGGGACATGATTTTAGGCAAGGCAGGACGCCTGCCGGGTCCGTTGGCTCCGGAAATCATCGAGAAGGCGAAAGCCGAAGGACGCAAATTCTTCGAAGGCAACCCACAGGACAACTATCCTGACGCGCTCGACAAGTATCGCAAGCTGATGAACGAAAAACAATGGGAAACGGGTGAAGATGACGAAGAACTCTTCGAATATGCGATGCATCCGGCACAGTATGAAGCCTACCGTTCAGGAAAAGCCAAAGTGGAATTCAAAGCCGACGTAGCCAAGAGAAAAGCCGAGAAGCAAACAGCCGCCCAGCCTGCCACCGTTCCTTCACAAGCAGCCCCGGCCAGTATGGCAATGGCTATGCCGACAACTCCGCAAGTAATGACCGTCGATGTGAACGGCCAATCCTACAAGGTAACCGTAGCATTCGGAGACACAGCGAATGCCGTCCCGGCAGAAACACAGGCTGCTCCTGCCGCGACACCCGCCCCCGCTGCTGCTCCTGCCGGTACCGGCAAAGAAGTGCTCTCGCCGCTGGAAGGCAAATTCTTCCTCGTGAAAAGTGCTTCCGACACACCTGTAAAAGTAGGAGATGTCGTAAAGGAAGGCGATGTGCTTTGCTATGTGGAAGCCATGAAGACATATAATGCCGTACGTGCGGAATTTGGTGGAACAGTCACTGCGATCTGCCTAGCTTCCGGCGATGCGGTTTCTGAAGATGACGTACTAATGACGATACAATAATGAATGAAATATTTCAAAATCTATATGAGATGACTGCGTTCAGCAACATCATTGCTGAACCGCAGTTTCTGATCATGTATGCCATTGCGTTCATACTGCTTTATTTGGGTATCAAAAAACAGTATGAACCGCTGCTGCTCGTACCGATCGCGTTCGGCGTGTTGCTTGCCAACTTCCCCGGAGGCGATATGGGGGTGATACAGGCCGACGAAAACGGCATGATCAACGTGCACGGAGTGATGAAGAACATTTGGGAGATGCCGCTCCATGACATCGCGCATGAGTTGGGGCTGATGAACTTCATTTACTACATGCTGATCAAGACTGGGTTCCTTCCTCCTATCATCTTTATGGGTGTAGGGGCGTTGACAGATTTCGGGCCGATGCTGCGCAACCTGCGTCTGTCCATATTCGGGGCGGCGGCACAGCTGGGTATTTTCACCGTGCTGCTGGTAGCCATCCTGATGGGATTCACGCCTAAAGAAGCAGCTTCTTTAGGAATTATCGGAGGAGCGGACGGACCGACTGCCATCTTCACGACCATCAAACTGGCCCCCCATCTGTTAGGACCGATAGCGATTGCCGCTTATTCCTATATGGCGCTGGTTCCGGTTATCATCCCACTGGTAGTCAAACTACTTTGTTCAAAGAAAGAGCTATCCATCAATATGAAGGAACAGGAAAAGAAATACCCGTCCACCACGGAAATCAAAAATTTGCGTGTCTTGAAGATCATCTTCCCAATCGTAGTGACGACGGTAGTGGCCCTGTTCGTGCCGAGTGCAGTGCCATTAATCGGTATGCTGATGTTCGGTAACCTGGTCAAAGAGATCGGAACCAATACATTCCGCCTGTTCGATGCAGCATCGAACAGCATCATGAATGCAGCGACCATCTTTTTAGGATTATCGGTCGGCGCGACCATGACAGCCGAGGCGTTCCTGAACTTCACGACAATCGGTATCGTAATCGGAGGCTTCCTTGCATTCGCCCTTTCCATAGCGGGCGGCATCTTCTTCGTCAAACTGTTCAACCTCTTCACAAAGAAGAAAATCAACCCGCTGATCGGAGCAACCGGACTGAGCGCCGTACCGATGGCATCCCGCGTGGCAAATGAGATAGCATTGAAATACGACCCCAAGAACCATGTGCTTCAATATTGCATGGCCAGCAACATCTCCGGCGTTATCGGTTCTGCCGTAGCCGCCGGCGTATTGATCTCGTTCTTAGGATAATTTCAAACACGGATTATATTTAGGCACGGATTTCATGGAATTTGCTCCAATCCGTGCCTAATTTAACATCTACCTGCAAATTATTTGCTTCCAAATGCTGTAATCCCAAAATATTTACTTTAATTTGTGACTTGATATAGGATACATTTATCCTTTTCCTAAATGCGATTGAATATGAAGGACACTCACGAAGCTAATTTGCCAACTGAAGAAAACGGCAAATTGGAAGAAACTAAGGCTCCGGAAACAACACCGGAAAACACGGCGGAGGAAGTTGTAACAAACGAAACAACGGACGCTGAAGTTGCAGCAGAAGAAACATCTGAAGCAGAAGTCAAAACAGACGAAGTTGCGGCAGGTGAAGAAACCGTTGCGACTACGGGAAAATTGTCGAAAGAAGAAATTCTGGAGAAACTGACCGGTTTGGTAGGAGCGGCGGCAGACGCGACACGCAACGAGGTGGAAGCACTCAAACAGGCTTATTACAAAATCCACCGGAGCGAAGTGGACGAATTGAAGAAAGCATTCCTCACAGCCGGTGGTGAAGAAAAGGATTTTGTCGCTCCCGAAGACGAAACCGAAAGCAAGATCAAAGAACTGCTCAACGTCTACAAAGAAAAACGGGCTGCCATCCTTGCCGAGGAAGAACGGGTTAAAGCGGCCAATTATGCCTTGAAACTCCAACTGATCGACCAGCTGAAAGCATTGACCGAAAGCCAGGAAGATTTCAACAAATTATATAATGATTTCAAGGACATCCAGCAAAGATGGAAAGAAGTGAAAGCCGTTCCGCAGGAACACGTCAGCGAACTGTGGAAGAACTACCAAACATACAGCGAGATGTTCTATGACATCATCAAAATAAACAACCAGTTCCGCGACTACGATTTCAAGAAGAATCTGGAAATGAAAACGGCTCTTTGCGAAACCGTCGAGAAACTGCAAACGGAACCGGATGTCATATCCGCTTTCCATCAGCTTCAGAAACTACACCAGCAATGGCGCGAAATCGGTCCGGTAGCGAAAGAACTGCGCGAAGACCTCTGGTCCCGCTTCAAAGCCGCTTCCACAATCATCAACAAACGCCATCAGGAGCATTTCGAAGGATTGAAAGCGAAGGAACAGGAAAACCTGGAAGCCAAGACAGCCATTTGCGAACAGATAGAAAACATCGATTTCCCGGCTTTGAAATCATTCAAAGATTGGGAAGAAAAAAATAAGGAAGTAATTGCCTTGCAGGACAAATGGAAAACGATCGGCTTCGCCCCGAAGAAATCGAACGTGAAGATATTCGAACGTTTCCGCGCAGCCTGCGACGTTTATTTCAACCGCAAAAGCGAATTCTACAAGAATATAAAGGACGAGATGGAAAAGAATCTCGCACTGAAAAAAGCCTTGTGTGAAAAAGCCGAAGCATTGAAAGACAGTACGGACTGGAAGAGCACAACCGAAAAGATGATCGCCTTGCAAAAAGAATGGAAGACGATCGGATCGGTAGCCCGCAAACATTCCGATGCCGTCTGGAAGCGCTTCATCACGGCTTGCGACTATTTCTTCGAACAGAAGAACAAGAATGTATCTTCCCAAAAGAGCGTGGAGCAAACGAATTTAGCTGCTAAAAAGGCTTTGATCGAAAAGATCAACACAATCGACGAAGCCGACCATGACGAAGCACTTGCTACCTTGAAAGGATATATGGCAGAATGGAACGCAATCGGCCATGTCCCTTTTAAAGAAAAAGACAAGATTTACAAGGAATATCACGAAGCTGTCGATAAACAGTTCGACCGTCTTAAAGTCGACCAGAACGACCGCAAGATGCAGACTTTCCGCAATAGTCTCAGCGATATGAGCAACGGCGAACGGGGAAAAGGGAAACTTTACGGAGAACGGGAAAAACTGATGCGCATGTACGAACGGATGAAGAACGAACTTCAAACTTACGAAAACAACATCGGGTTCCTAAGCATCTCTTCCAAAGGCGGCGGCGGCTTGCTCAAAGAGATGGAACGCAAGATCGACAAGCTAAAAGACGAAATGGCACTCATCATTAAAAAGATAGATGCCATCGACGAGAACCTCGAATAAAACGGAAAAATCCCGTAAACTGATATAAATTAGGCACGGATTACACGGATTCACACGGAAAGAAAAATAATTAATCCGTGCAGTCCGTGTAATCCGTGCCTAATTTATATCCCTATTTATATACATATAGTATGAAATCCAAAATACATTTTTTTAACCCAGGACACGAAACCGCCATACTACAAGGCTCTGAAAATTACACTCCACCTGCAAACGTGCAGAGAATGATCAGGGAGTTATCTTATCTTCCCGTCTGGTATGCAGACGCGGAGGATTTTGTTTTTACCGAAGAGATCGTTTCACCTCGTTTCTTCTCCTTACAACCGAAGGAGTTCAGGCCGTTTGCCAAGCTAATCTCACGCAAGGAGATCGAAAAACAGAAGGACAGCCTGCCCGAAATGCAAGCAGCTCCCTGGGGACTTTCCCCACATAGCCATTCTCTTTTTGAAAAACTGCGGAAAAGCGGTAACCTTAACCTTACGATCCCGGAATGGAAAGAAGAATATACCCGATTGACAAGCCGCCAGACTGCTGCCGAATGTCTGGACAAAATACGAGAACTCCTACCTGATATGGATGTACCGGTATCACCTAAATTCTGCAAAAAAGTAAGAGAAGTGGAAAAATACCTGATCCTCCAGAATGCTCCCTTCATACTGAAGACTCCCTATTCATCTTCCGGCAGGGGACTGCTTTGGCTACCGGAACGCAAACTGACTACAAAAGACCGTACCTGGATCGAAGGGGCACTGAACAAACAGGGATGTGTCAGCATAGAATGTGCACTGGACAAATACCAGGATTTCGCGATGGAATTTTATTCAGACGGAAACGGGAACATACGCTATGAAGGGCTTTCCGTATTCGGAGCTGAAAAGAAAGGAGCTTATTCCGGAAATGTATTGGGCGAACAGACATATCTGGAAAGCTTCTTTGTTGAAAACTTCGGAGACAAATTCCAGCAACTGAAAGAAACTGTCGGAGAGGCGATCCGGCAGATATACGGAAACATCTATACCGGTTACTTGGGCGTGGACATGTTGGTCTACCGCAAAAAAGCAAACGGCGAATTCACCATACATCCCTGCATAGAAGTGAACATGCGCTACACAATGGGGATGGTAGCTTTGCGCATCAGCCAAAAATACCTGGCTCCCAACGCCCGGGGTGACATGCGCATCACTTACACAAGCAAACCGGGAGAAGCCTACGAGCAACATTGCTTTATGAAGAAGGCTTATCCGCTTGAAATGAAAGACGGGAAAATAAAAGAAGGATATATTTCTCTCTGCCCGGTCACAAAAGAAACCAAATACAGGGCCTACATACTGGTTTTCTGATTCTAACATCCCTCCCTCCTCAATCCTGTATTTAATATACGACGAAGCCCCCGAAGGCAATTACCGTCCTCAGGGGCTTGTTTTGTTTATAGCGTTCGTTCTTCACAGGGTAATCGGAGGATAAAAATAAGTTTATGGAGAAAACAAGATTCGGCTTCACCCAGTGTCTCGTCTTGGTTCAAGTTAGTCATGTCTCCCTGCACTACATCCACAATATTTAAGTGAAAGATAAAAGTGCAACAACCTTAACTAATAAGCAAACAAACAATCAATTACATCAAAAGCTATCATTCCTTTGCTTTTTGCCCTTAGTCGAAAAGGCTTTTGACAAGTGTCGAAAAGGCTTTTGACCAAGGGCGAAAACATATTCGACCAAGGGCAAAAGGTAAATGATTAGGCTGTTTTGCAACAGAAACACGGCTACTGTCACTTAAATGGGATGCACCAAATCCGGCTTGCTCTCCGATGAAAGCAAACATAAGCAGTGAAGGCACTTTTGCTACTCGGCTTCACCCACCGATATAATAACAATCAGACCATTGCGCATACAGGTGAAGGCAATTCGCGAATCATGGCGAAAAGTCTGTTTACCCCCCAAACATGACAAAATAAAGAAATGCAGAAGAACACCGACACTCATGCCGACCTATCCTCTGATCTTCGACGTCGTTACCGGTTATGTTTGATCAGATTCATAAATTCTTCGCGCGTTTTGGCCTGTTGAAAGAATCCGGTGAAGTCGGAGGTTGTAGTCAGGGAGTTTTGCTTCTCGACACCACGCATCTGCATGCACATATGTTGTGCCTCGATCACGACCATCACGCCTAACGGATCGAGCGTTTCCTGAATGCAGTCTTTGATCTGCATGGTCAATCGCTCCTGAATCTGAAGACGGCGGGCGAAGATATCCACGACACGGGGAATCTTGCTCAACCCCGTAATATATTTTTTAGGGATATAAGCGACATGGGCCTTCCCGAAGAAGGGCAACATGTGATGCTCACAAAGAGAAAAGAAATCGATATCCTTTACAATCACCATCTGCTTGTAGTCCTCTTCCTTGAACATGGCGCCACGAAGCACGGCTGCCGGATCTTCATGATATCCTTTGGTCAGGAACTGCATGGCTTTGGCTACACGTTCGGGCGTTTTCAACAGACCTTCGCGGTCTACATCTTCACCAAGCAGATTGATAATACTTTTATAATGGCCGGCCAGCTCTTCGCGGGCCAGCAAAGTCTTCTCGTTTACTTCTTCACTCATTTCAATTCAATGGGATTTTGACTTCTTCCCTAACGATATACATCTCTTTCCTATAGGTCGGGAATGCATCCATCAGAAGACGTTGCATGTGATAAGCCTCTTCATGCGAACGGAAATCACCGATACGCAGACGCCAGAACGGAGCATTGTACGTCACATAAGTCGGGACATCAGGGAAAAGTTCCTTAATTTCTTTTTCTTTCCGGAAAGCCTCATCTTTGGATTTACGCTGGTTATTACCGGAGAACACTTGTGTACGATAGCCTTGTATTTTCAGAAAGGCCGCGCTATCAGTCTTTTCGACCCCCTCACCATGCAGCCGTTTGCCGAGCATGTTACGGAGAGCATCCGACCCGCGCACCGTAACAGTCCCCTTTCCGGGAACTCTTTCCTGCAAGGCGTCAATGATGTCTTCCACCTGTCCACCGCCATCCGTCTGAGCGGACAAAGCAGATGCACCAAGCAATATACATAAAGACAAGATATATTTCATATCAATTGACAGTTGACAATTGACAATTGACAATTACAATTGACAATATACTCCCCGGTGAATTCCCCGGAATAATTGTCAATTGCCAATTGCCAATTATCAATTAATTAAACGCTTCGATGATAGGCATGAACTTATCGACAGCCAAAGAAGCGCCGCCGATCAGGCCACCGTCTACGTTCGGTTTAGCAAACAGTTCCTTAGCGTTGCTTGCGTTACAGCTGCCACCGTAAAGGATCGTGCAGTTATCGGCGATTTCCTGACCATATTTAGCAGCCAGAGTAGCACGGATATGAGCGTGAATTTCTTCTGCCTGGTCGGATGTAGCGGTTTTACCTGTACCGATAGCCCAAACCGGTTCATAAGCCAGAACGATCTTAGCGAAGTCTTCAGCAGACAGGTCGAACAAAGAGCCCTTGATCTGAGCATCTACCACTTCGAAATGCTTGCCGGCTTCTCTTTCTTCCAGCACTTCACCGATACAGAAGATCGGAGTCAGACCGTTGGCCAAAGCCAATTCAACCTTTGTTTTCAGGATTTCCGGAGTTTCGTGATAGTAAGCACGTCTTTCGGAGTGGCCCAGGATCACATATTTTGCACCTGTAGAAGCAACCATAGCAGCAGAAACTTCGCCAGTGTAAGCGCCTTTCTCCTTGTCTGCGCAGTTTTCAGCAGCAACACCGATCTTGTTCGTGTCGATAGCAGCAGCAACGCTTGCCAAGTGAGTGAACGGAGTACCGATGATCACATCACAGTTAGGAGTTTTACCTTTAAGAGCTTCATCCAAGCCTTTTGCCAAAGCAAGACCTTCAGGAAGGGTAGTGTTCATCTTCCAGTTTCCTGCAACAATATTCTTTCTCATGACTTAATTAATTAAATATGTAATACAAATAGTTATTTCTTTTCTTTCCGTTTGCGTCTGAAACGCAGCAGGTCATACATCCAAACAAGCAGCAAAGGTACGGTAAAAGTCAATAGGTTGGTTGCAAGGGTCCCATCTTCTTTACTTTTTATATTGCTCTCGTCCAAGCAGCGATCCATAACCGCCTTGACCTCTTCCTCAGCCGGAATATCGTTGTAGTGCCATTTGCCCAGTATCGTACCGCCTTTCAGCAGCACCAGACCGGGGTTGGAACGGATAATCGTCTTAAGCAGTACCTCGTCCGCCATCCGGAAAGGATATTCGGCCCCTGTATTGTCGCTCCAGGTATCGATCGCCTCCGGCGAAGAACCTGTCACGCAATAGAACGGGATATCATGTTCGAGCGCATAGTCATACACGCCGTTGATCTCATCCATCTGCTCGTCGTCCGCTTCTTCCAGCTTCGGAGCGACAAGCAGCAAAACCGGACCGGGGTTTCCGATGATCTCTTCCGTCACATCATCTCCCTTTCCATTGTAAATATTGAAAGCGGCAACAGGAGGCTGATAGCCCTTCTTGACCAATTCCGTCTTCGAATCCACAAATGTCCAGCTACTGTCGTTTGCCGGATAGTCTTCAAGCGAAAACTCTTTCTTCACGCCGTCTTTTTCATACACAAACGTGTACTTGTATTCATCCTGCGGAGCCTCTTCGGGCATTTCCATCAACTTCGGTATATTCGCACCGATCTTATACGGACGGAAATCGATTACAGGCAGATGATTGTAATTATAATAAGCGAAACCGACACCGAACAGGTAAGCATACAAAGCGACAAACCAATATGCCCGGAAAGTAAAGCACTGGAACAAGCGCTGGTTATAAATAAACGTAACAATAGCGGCAAGAGAGAGTACGATATTCTTAAAGAACGTTTCCCAATTGGAGATCACCAGCGCATCCCCAAAACAACCGCAATCCGATACGGGATCGAAAAGGGCCAGATACAAAGTCAACGGCGTCATAAACGCCATAAATATCAAGATAAGAAAAGAGACATACCGCCGGTACACTCCCAGCAGCATACAGACACCGAGCGCAAACTCGATTGCCGAAAGGTTGAAAGACAACAATACCGTAAAAGGCTGCAACATATCCAGTCCGAAGGAAGCCAGGTATTCACCGATCTTGATCGCCCCTCCCATCGGATCGACCGCCTTGACAAAACCGGAGAAGATAAATACAACTCCGATCAGCAAGCGGCACAATTCTGCCAATATCTTTAAAACGGCATTCTTATTCTTCACTTCCAACTTTCAATTTTCAACTGTTTCTTCTCCGTACTCCAGCTTGATTAGGCCGAATAACGCATAGTTGATCATGTCCATATAGTTGGCATCGATGCCTTCGGACACGATCGTCTTGCCTCCGTGGCTCTCGATCTGCTTCGTACGATAAAGTTTCATCAGGATCAGATCCGTATAGGAACTGATACGCATGCCGCGCCATGCCTCACCGTAATCATGGTTCTTGGCATACATCAGCTCTTTGGTTGCCGTGATGTATTTATCATACAAGGCCAGCGCTTCTTCATTGCTTATATCCGTCGTATCGGCAAATCCTTTTGCCAATTGTATCAAGCCGATAACCCCATAGTTCACGATTGCGACAAACTCAGGACGGATACCTTCATCCACCATGCTCACTCCTTTTATCTCAAGGCTGCGAATCCGGTTTGCCTTAATAAATATCTGGTCGGTCAGCGACTGCGGACGCATGATTCGCCACGAGGGACCGTAATCTTTCAACTTCTTTTCAAACAGTTCCCGGCATTGGGATATTACTTTTTCGAATTGTTCCTTCGTATCAGCCATACTTTCTTAGCATTTACATCCGTACAAAGATACGGATAAATCCATATCTGACCAAAAGAGAGGCTACTTTAGCCGGAAATAAAAAGAGCCATCCGTATGCACATAACGAATAGCCCTTTATATCATATCAGCCAACTCTTAATCAAGAACAGCGAAGCGAACGGCCCAATTTCAGAATCGTCGTTTTCGTAATGCCATTCAATTCACAAAGCTTAGAGACTGTCGTACCATATTTAGCGGCAATAGCCCCCAACGTATCGCCTGATTTCACACGATGGTAAACCGGAGTAGCCTCTTGCCGCCCGGCATCAGAAGTCTGGTTGATAGAAGCGACAGCTGCAGCATCTGCCGCGACCGTAGTCTTCACGGTTTGCTTTACGCTAGCAGAAGCAGCCGGTTTCGACGTTCCGGCTTTAGCAGAGGTGACCGCGCCGGCACTGCAACGAATAGACTGTCCGATCCGCAAGACAGACGTGCTTTTCAGACCGTTCAGACGACACAATTCATTCACGCTGGTTCCATATATTCGGGCAATCTTGCCCAACGTATCACCCGATTTCACACGATGATAAACCAGCCGATCGGAAGAAGAAGTATAGATATTGCTTCTGCGCCCGTTGATTTTTACGTTATGGAAAACATAAGTATCCTGATGAGGGACGCCATTTTCGAAGTCAATGATTTCAGCCGGATTAATGGCTTGTCCTAAAAAGCGGGTTTCAAAGTGGAGATGAGAACCGGTAGATCGTCCCGTGTTACCGCCTAATCCGATCGTCTCGCCTGCACGTACGATCTGGTTTTCTTCAACCAAAATCTTAGACAAATGTCCATAGATCGTTTCCAATCCATTCGGATGACGAAGCACCACGTAATAGCCATATCCGCGACGTTCGAAAGCCTTGATACGAACCTTACCGTTAAAAGCGGCACGGATCGTATCGCCCTTCAACACCTTCAAATCTATTCCTTTATGCATACGACGACGACGGGGACCATATTTAGAGGTGATCCTTGCCATAGAATCAATGGCGATAGGATAGACAAAGGAGGAACAGTCTATCGCAAACGAATCCGGAAAATTGACCTTCGCAGCTCCCCGAAACGGATCAACCCAACGGTTCTCCCAATTGGACCCGTACAATTCATCAGCGGGAAACATCAAGTTCTCCTTTTCTTCCATTTCGATCTCGCTGAGGGTCGCAAGTTCCTTCAGTTCCATATTCTTCCGGATATTAACACGGTCTGCCATCAATTCGGAAACACGCTTATCCATCTTTTCAATATGAACGATTTGCTTCGGAGCTCCTTCATCTTCTTTTATCTTAGCTTCAACAGCTGATACCAGAATAGTGGTACAACAAATAAACAGTAATGCTCGTATCTTCATTATTCTTATCACTTTCGACAGTAATTTCACGATGAAAAATCATGATATAGAATGGTTTATTCCACCGTTATCTCGTCAAAGTTCGTAATTTTGGATAAGCCGGCAAAATTCAATAACGAAAAATTTCCGCAATGAAACCAAAGAAAAGCAAAAGCGAACTTTTTACCCTTTGATTTACACACAATTAAAACAAAATATGTTTCACAACATATTAGCTGATCATTCCCCAGTTTACCTTCTTTGCGAAGAGAGTTTTCAGGCGTTCGTTCAATATCCGATTAGGTTCGGATAACAAATCGGGGTCTTCGTTCAAAACATCCTGAGCTATATCACGCGCATACTGAAGGATTTGTCCATCGGCTGCCAAGTTCGCGATCTTAAGGTCTATCCCTTCTCCGCTCTGACGCGTCCCTTCCAGATCACCATGGCCCCGCAGACGCAAATCGGCCTCGGCAATCTCAAATCCGTTATTGCTGCTCACCATTATTTCCAAGCGCTTGCGTGTCTCGTTGCTCAGTTTATAGGAAGAGACAAGCACACAATATGACTGCTCCGCTCCACGTCCCACCCGTCCACGAAGCTGATGCAACTGGGAAAGACCGAAACGTTCGGCGCTTTCGATGACCATCACGGAAGCGTTCGGCACGTTCACGCCAACCTCTATCACGGTCGTCGCCATCAATATCTGCGCCTCGCCGGAAATAAACTTCTGCATTTCCGCCTCTTTGTCGGCCGCTTTCATCTTTCCGTGAACCATACATACCTTATATTCAGGGAAAACTTCTTTGAATGTCTCGAACCCCTCTTCCAAGTTCTTATAATCCAACTTCTCACTGCCTTCGATCAAAGGATAAACGACATAGACCTGCCGGCCCTGTCCGATTTCCTTACGGAGAAAGTCGTAAAGTTGCGCTTTCTTGTTATCATAGCGGTGCACGGTCTGGATCGGTTTGCGTCCGGGTGGCAACTCATCGATCACCGAGACGTCCAGATCGCCGTATAAAGTCATGGCAAGCGTACGGGGAATAGGTGTCGCAGTCATCACCAGGACATGAGGGACAACCGCATTTTTCGTCCACAACCGAGAACGCTGTTCCACTCCGAAGCGATGCTGTTCGTCTATAATCGCCAGACCGAGAGAGGAAAAGACAACCGTCTCTTCAATCAAAGCATGTGTCCCGATCACGAGTTGGATCTCCCCGCTCGCGATAGCCGGCAATATCTTATTCCGTTCCTTCTTTTTCGTCGAGCCGGTCAGCAGGGCTACTTTTATATCCATATCTTTCAGAAACCCCATGACTGTCGCATAATGCTGGGTTGCCAAAATCTCCGTCGGCGCCATCATACAAGCCTGGCAATGGTTATCGACCGCCAACAGCATGGAGAGCAAAGCGACCAAAGTCTTCCCGCTTCCCACATCTCCCTGCAAAAGGCGGTTCATCTGACGCCCGCTTCCCATATCGGCACGAATCTCACGGACAACACGTTTCTGCGCATTCGTCAGTTCGAAAGGTAGATATTCTTTATAGAACGTATTGAAATAATCTCCAACGGAAGGAAAGACAATCCCTCTCAACTTCAGTTTGCGCAGGTTGGAAGTGCGGAGAATATTCAACTGGATGAAAAACAGTTCGTCAAACTTCAAGCGCAACTGTGCTTTCCGCAATTTATCGACCGATTCGGGAAAATGCACATTCCGTATCGCTTCCGGAAACGACATCATCCGGATACGGTTCAAGACATCCGGAGGAAGAGTTTCAGGCAACGTCCAGTTCAAACCGCTCAACAAAGTGTACTGCAAATTCTGAATCGCCCGCGAATTAAGGAACGACTTTTTCATCTTCTCGGACGTATTATAGAATGGTGTCAGCCCGTTGGCAACCTTATCCGCTTGATCCAGAGGGTCTATATCCGGATGGGGAATATTATAGATATGCCCGAACTCGGTCGGTTTGCCAAATACGATATAATCAACGCCAGTCTTGATCTTGTCCAAAACATAGTTAATCCCTTTAAACCAGACCAAGTCGATTGTGCCCGTCCCATCCGTGAATTTCCCGATCAACCGCCTTGTACGCCCTTCACCTACCGTGTCGAAAAACAAGATACGCCCTTTCATCTGTATATAAGGCATATCTCCAGTCACTTCTGCCACCTTGTAGAAACGACTACGGTCAATGTATTTGTACGGAAAGTAGAACAGCATATCTTCATACGAAGAAATACCGGCTTCCTTCTGCAATATCTCCGCCTTTTTCGGGCCGACGCCCGGCAGATACATGATGGAACGTTTGTCGAGATCGAGCATATACAAATATTTATTTTGCAAGCAGCGCCTTTGCCACCAACAGATCGAACGGAGTCGTAATCTTTATATTCTCCCGGTTTCCCGGAACAGTCTTGACCGTATGTCCGAAAGCCTCCACAACTGAAGCATCGTCAGTAAAAAACTCCGAGTAAGGTTGTTCATACGCTTTCAAAAGCAAATCATAATCGAAAACCTGCGGGGTTTGCACCGCCTGATAACGCGAACGATCGACCGGGCGGCTCGACTCACCGGAAAACTCGCGGAGAGAATCGACCACAGGCACGACCGGGATAGCAGCTCCCGACACTTCGGCCTCGGCAAAACATTGCTCAACAACTTCAGGTGCGGCAAAAGGTCGTACCCCGTCATGCACAGCCACCAGTATCTTTTCATCCCTTCCGGCTGCATTTCCAATCTCATCCGAAAGGAAATTCAATCCATTGCGAACAGAATGGAAACGCGTTTCGCCTCCGTTTGCAATCCGGTGCGGGACTTTACAACCGATCTCCCGGCAAAGCATCTTCCAATAAGGTTGGTGATCTTCTGGAAGTACCAGGATCAGACCGGCAGACGCATCCCAGCGGTGAAAAGCCTCCAACGTATGCATCAGGACTGGCTTTCCTTCCATCGGGATAAACTGCTTCGGCAAGTCGCTTCCCATACGCAGCCCGCGACCTCCGGCGACTATCAAGACATATCTCTTCATCATTCCAGTTCCTCCAAAACTTTCTTGACCTCCTCGTCTGCCTTGTAAAGTTTCTCCTTACACAATTTGATCAATCGGGTCGCTTCCTTTACCTTTTCAGAAAGAATATCAACGTCCAGATCGCCATTCTCTATATCGGCAACGATCTTACGGAGTTTCTCTACTGCTTCATTATATGTTTCTGCCATGATGGGGGGTTTTTGATTTATGATTTATGATTTTGATTTATTTCTTCAGTACTTTCGAACGTACTTCACCGTCTGCAAAACGGGTTATCAATTCGTCGCCGACAACCAGTCCGTCAGCCTGTTTGATGATCTTGCCGTCCTTCAGCGTCAAACTGTAACCCCGCTTCAATACATAGTCGGGAGAAGCCATCTTGATAAATTGTTCGGTCAACTGGACAAAACGGCTCCGCTCTGCCAAACTACTCTCCGCACGGTTTGCCAAACGCACCTGCATCGCTTCCAGCTTCGATGCCCACTGGTTTAGAAATGCATGGGCATCCGTTGGCAATTGCATGCCTATCCGTTGGAGAAGCGAATGATTCCGCTCGATCCGGTTTATTGCCAGGACAGGCAGACGACTTCCTAATGATTGCAGGAAGTTCTTTTGCCTGGACAGGATCTCAGTTGCCAACGAACAAACGTCCTGTTGTAACTCTTCCACCTCCCCGGCAGCTTTGTCCATCTGCCCGATCAGGAACTCGGCTACGGCCGTCGGTGTCTTCATCCGTGTATGAGCTACCATATCCAAGATCGTGTCATCGCGTTCATGCCCAATACCGGTTATAATAGGAAGCGGGAATTGTGCACAATTTGCCGCCAAGAGATAGGAATCAAAACTATTCAGGTCCGAAGTAGCACCACCGCCCCGGATAATCACGACCACATCGAAACAGTCGGCATGGCGGTACACCCGGTCCAATGCCGCAATCACGGACTCTTCCGTCCGTTCGCCCTGCATAAGAGCCGGAAACAGTTTCGGATAGAAAGGATAGCCGGCCTTGTTGTTTGCCAACTGGTTCAGGAAGTCTTCGTATCCGGCAGCCGTTGGCGAAGTGATGACAGCGATCCGCTTCGGCAACGTTGGCAACGGCAATTCCTTATTCAGTGTGAAAACGCCCTCTTCCTTTAATTGCCGGATGATTTCCATCCGTTTCCGGATCATGTCTCCCAACGTATAGGCCGGATCAATATCCAGCACGGTCAGGCTATACCCGTAAAGTTCGTGAAACTCGATCGACACTTTCACCAATACTTTCAACCCGGAGGCAAATATCTGCCCGGTTTCCATCTCAAAATAAGGTTTCAGCATCCGGAATGTTTTCGCCCAGATGGAACCGCGTGCCTTTGCTACCAGCTGGCCGGTTATCGCGTTCTTTTCGATAAACTCCAGATAACAATGCCCAGATGCTGCATTCGTACGCACGTCACTCATCTCGGCACGCACCCAGCACGTCTCCGGGAATGCATTCAGGACAACCCCTTTCACCCGGTTATTCAGCTCCAGCAAAGAAAACGCCTGCCGCTCCTGATTCTGATTATTTTGACCGTACCCCATTTTTCCTTTCCTTCTTATATGCTTTATAGAAATCGGGAATACCGTATCCTAACTCCGTATCCGGATGTTTATATTGACTGGACGAGCGATGCAGCAGTTCGATCATCTCCCTGTTATTCAACCAGGGCAATGATTGCCAAAGGCAAACTCCCATCCCAGCAAGGATAGGCGTGGCAAAAGAGGTCCCATTCGCATACCTGACATTGCCGTTCGGCCCAATTACGCAGCTACTCGTACCTAATGCTACGGCATCCGGTTTCACACGCCCGTCGGCAGTAAAGCCAACGGAACTGAAACCGCTTTTCTTTTTATCTTCATCTATCGCACCGACCGTAAAGATCCCGCCTGCGTCTGATGGGAACGTGATCTTTTCCCAATCGCCGCTTCCTTCATTACCGGCACTGCAAAAGACGAGTATCCCTTTATCGGCAGCCAAGTTAGCCGCCCGGCTGATCATAGCGGTCCTGCCATCCAAGGCATCCTGGTCGTACGACAGTTCATCCGTATCAAAAGCAAAATACCCAAGCGACGAAGAGATCACGTCCACACCGGCACTATCCGCATATTCAACAGCGGCAGTCCAATAGTCTTCCTCGACGGGATATTCGGAATCGCTGTCCTCACTCTTAAGCAACAGGTAAGAGGCTTTCGGGGCAGTCCCGACCATCACACCCGGAATATCGGCGGCGAGACAGGAAAGGACCTTTGTCCCGTGATCGTCCCCGACAAACACACTTTTACCAGGAAATACGACATTGTGCGTTCCTAATAACCTGAGCGAATCGAAAGCCGACACCCGATCCGCATTCATAAAACCGGCATCGATTACGGCCACCCGCATTCCTTCACCCCGAAAACCTGCTTCATGCAATTTAGTACCATTCAGCATCTTGATCTGTTTATAGGAATAGCCATATTCATTATGTAGCGGTTCATCCTCCGACACAAAACGATCTTCCCGCTTTTCCTCGGCCGGAACCCGCAGGTTCCCTTTCCAAATCCACTTGACGGAATCAACAATTGCCAGCTGTTGCAACTGTTCAGCCACCGTACTATCGGGACTTTCCACCACGACAGTCGCAAACCATTTGCTTTGCACAACAGGGGTCGCACCTGTCTCAGACAGCATTGCAATATATGACCGGGATATGGGAAAATCAGCATCCGTCACAGCGATATCATTTTTTGCCCTCCGCTCGATCGCTTGCCTGGAAAGATAGGCTTCGGGCTCCTCCACCCGGAAGCCGTCATCCCCTTTGTCTTTCAAATAGACACGAAAACGATAATTCTCCCCCGCCCATAACCAGGTTGGAAGACAACAAAGAAACAGTATGGACAAATATTTTGACATTGTTGCTTTATCTTTTTCTGCAAAAATATAAATTGTATGGCATATAAAAAAGCCCGGCAACTCATTCGAGGCCGGGCTCATATATTCTATCTTCTCTTATTCGGAAATATCACAAATAGGGATTTCACGCTTTACACTCTGGCGCAACGAGATAAGCGTTTCCGTAGCGGTCACACCTGGTATTTCCTGTATCTGCGCGTTCAGCAACTCCATCAAATGTTCATTGTCGCGTGCATATAACTTGATCAGCATCGTATACGGTCCGGTCGTAAAATGACATTCAACCACTTCCGGTATCTTCTCGAATTCGGGAACCACGTCTTTGTACATCGAACCTCGTTCCAGTTTTACACCGATATAAGTACATGTGTTATAACCCAAAATCTTCGGATTAATATGATAGCCTGACCCAACGATCACATTCATATCAATCATGCGTTGTACCCGTTGATGAATGGCAGCACGCGAAACACCGCATTCTTCGGCCACATCCTTAAAAGGAATCCTGGCATTCTTTGAAATAATGTTCAATATCTGCCGGTCCAGTTTGTCTATCTTCTCCATTGCTTGCTTACTTTACTTTCCTTTTTTAGATTTAATGTATCAAAAGTATATAATTAATTTCAATACTATATCATTGTGAAAGAAAAAAGTATGAAATAAATAATAAAAGCGGGCGAAAAATGCTATTTAACATATTTCGCCCGCCAATTACAGTATAAAACAACAGTTTATTATTTTTTGTCAGCAGTGCTGTCTTTTACGATATCCAGCAGCTCGATTTCGAATTTCAGTGTACTGTTCGGTTTGATATCCTGTCCTGCGCCACGTTCGCCATAAGCCAACTCAGAAGGAACCCAAACGATATATTTGGAACCTACCGGCATCAACTGCAACACTTCCGTCCAGCCCTTGATTACGCCGCCAACCGGAAACTCTGCCGGTTCACCGCCACGATCCATCGTGCTGTCGAATTTAGTTCCGTCCAATAAAGTACCAGTGTAGTGAACTTTCACCTTATCGTCGGCAGTCGGCTTTGCACCTTTACCTTCCGTAACTACCTGATACTGCAAACCACTTTCAGTCGTGATAACGTCTTTCTTCGTTTTGTTTTCAGCCAAGAACTTTTCGCCTTCTTCTTTCGTCTTCTTGGCATCTCTTGCAGAGGCTTCCATGAAGTAAGTCTGAACATAAGCCTGAGCAGCCTGCGGAGTCATCTTCATAGCGGAAGAATCGCCCTTGATAGCCTGAATAAAGCCGGCAATCAGATCATCAACGTTAGCAGGATCGCCCGGCAAAGTCTTCAAATTTTCTTTGTAACCTGCACCTGTGCTGATACCGATGGCATAGCTCACGCTATCTGCGGCAGTCTTCAGAGATGCGCTTTTATGTGAATCACCACATGATGTAATACCCATAGCTACAATCACTGTAGCAACCAATACACTAATCTTTTTCATTTTTCTCTATTATGTTATTTTACTATGTCCAACAATTCAACGTCAAAAACCAATGCGCTGTTCGGTTCAATCGCATCGCCCGCACCATGCTCGCCGTAGGCCAGATTGGAAGGAATGAAAAGACGCCATTTAGAACCTACCGGCATCAACTGCAGCGCTTCCACCCATCCCGGAATCACTTGCGACACTCCGAACACAGCGGGCTCGCCACGCTGTACAGAACTGTCAAATACCGTTCCGTTGATCAATGTTCCATGATAATGGCATTTTACTTTGTCGGAAGCAGTCGGCTTGGCTCCTTCACCTTGCTTCAACACTTGATACTGCAAACCACTGGGTAACGTAACGACTCCGGCTTTTCCCTTATTGATATTCAAGAATTCCTCTCCGGCCTTCTTATTAAGCTCCAGTCTTTCTTTCTGAAGATTCATGAAGTAGTCGTTGATAACCTGCTTTGCTTCATCGTAACTGATTTCCGGTTGTGCTTCACTCAGCACATCCTTCAACCCTTTTACAAAATCCTCAACCTGAAGATTATTAATGCCCGAGTTCTGGAAATTATTCCCGATACTTAAGCCAAGTGCGTAACTAATCTTATCCATTCTTTTTCTTTTCAACTAATTATGAACTACAAATGTAATGCTTTTAACCACATAAACACCAAACAAGAAGACTTTTTTATGTA
Source organism: Parabacteroides sp. MSK.9.14 (assembly GCF_019041495.1). Taxonomy (NCBI): domain Bacteria; kingdom Pseudomonadati; phylum Bacteroidota; class Bacteroidia; order Bacteroidales; family Tannerellaceae; genus Parabacteroides; species Parabacteroides sp. MSK.9.14. The sequence continues at coordinate 26,972 of NZ_JAHPXO010000034.1, read as the reverse complement.
ACGATAACTCATCTTAGACATGATAGTCTCACATCGGGACTATCCGAACCCACATTCAGTCATTTCGACAGTCCAAAAGAAAGATTTACTATCAATTAAAATGTTAAAAAACATTACCACAGCAAGTAATTTTCGAAAGATACCCTATCAACTCAAAAAAGAAGGAATAGTAGTGTAATTTTGATAATAAAGACGAAAGCTGTACACAAAAACAAACCTCAGCGGTATTTGCATACCATCAGAGTTTCGTTTTTTCAAAAGAATAGTATCTTTGCAAAAAATAACTTATTCTATTAGACCATGATTAAAAAATTATTTTCGATTTTATCCCTTTGCGGATGCCTATTGGGAGCGACCTCCTGCCAATACACAACAAAGACTGTTTCTTCCGGTCGCGATCTCGCTATCGCCGATTCCATGTTCACCCACATCCTGGACAAATATAACGTCGAAAGATACGGATTGTTGCAAGAAACGTATCCGGCCAATCCCGACAATCAGGTCACATATCTGGCGGAAGGGGCCGAGCAGAAACGCAATCAGGAGGTATCGTTCCTCTGGCCCTACTCCGGGATGCTGTCGGGAGGGATTGCACTTTATAAGACAACAGGAGACAAGAAATATCTGAAAGTGCTGGAAGAAAGGATTCTGCCGGGACTGGAACAATATTGGGATAACATACGCGAACCGTTCTGTTATCAGAGCTATCCGATGTTTAACGGGGAAAGCGACCGTTTTTATGATGACAACGACTGGCTGGCGATCGATTTCTGCGACTTGTACGCACTGACGAAAAATAAGAAATATCTGGAGAAGGCACAGACACTATACAATTATATATACAGCGGATGGGACGATGTACTGGGTGGCGGCATTTACTGGTGCGAGCAAAAGAAAACGTCCAAGAACACATGCTCCAATGCACCCGCAACCGTCCTCTGCATGAAACTATACTACCTGACGAAAAATAATGCCTATCTCGAACAGGCCAAGAAGACATACGACTGGACCAAGAATAGCCTCCGCGACCCGGAAGATTTCGTTTATTGGGATAATGTCCTCTTGGACGGAAGCGTGGACAAGGCAAAATATACCTACAACAGCGGACAGATGATACAAGCCGGCGTCCTGCTCTACCTGCAATCAGGAGACAAAACCTATCTGAAAGACGCACAGGAAACCGCCCGAGGCGCCTACCAACGTTTCACCGAAGTGCGCAAAGCCGTAGACGGTACGGAAACCCGCTTCTACACCGCCAGCCCTTGGTTCAACGTGATCCTGCTGCGTGGCTTGACTGCCCTCTATGAGGTAGACCATAATCCCGAATATATCCGGACGATGGCAGACAACGCACGTTATGCATGGGATCATACCCGCGACGTAAACGGATTCCTCGACAACGATTGGACCGGTATCAAGACCAAAGAGCATAAATGGCTGTTGGATAACGCCTGCATGGTCGAACTTTTTTCCGAAATCAATAACATCAAATAAATAACAAACAGATGACAACACGCAGAAACTTTCTGAAAACAGGCGGCCTCTCGTTGGCAAGCCTTATGGTTGGCCAGCACTCATTCGCCCGTATGGCTGAAAAAGCCGACGACAAATTAGCCGGGGCTGCTTCCACCACCCAATATGTCTGTAAACGTCCGGTACCGAGCAAACGGCAATTCACATCCGAAGCCGTAGAGAAAGCGATCGCCACCACAAAGGCCAAGCTGAAAGACCCGAAGCTCGCCTGGATGTTCGAAAACTGTTTTCCAAATACATTGGATACGACTTGCGAACACAAGATGGTGAATGGTAAACCTGACACCTTCGTCCTGACCGGTGATATCCACGCCATGTGGCTCCGTGACTCGTCAGCACAGGTATTCCCGCATATCCAGTTCGCCAACGACGACCCGAAAGTGAAAACTATGCTTGCCGGCGTCATCAACCGCCAGACCTGGTGTATCAACATCGACCCGTATGCTAACGGCTTCAACGAAGGACCGACCGGTAGTGAATGGGAAAGCGACTTTACTGATATGAAAAAGGAATTGCATGAGCGCAAATGGGAAATCGACTCACTTTGCTATCCGATCCGCCTCGCCTACCATTTTTGGAAAAAAACAGGTGATATTTCCCCTTTCGATGCCGATTGGGACAAAGCAATGAAGAACATTTACAAAACTTTTATCGAACAACAGCGTAAGGACAACCTCGGTCCGTATCAATTCAGACGCAAGACAGACCGCCAAGGCGATACCTTACTAAACGACGGTTGGGGCAGTCCGGTCAATCCAGTCGGCCTGATCGTTTCATCGTTCCGCCCGTCAGATGATGCAACTCTGTTCGGATTCCTGATCCCGTCAAACTTGTTCGCCATCACGTCACTCCGCCAGTTAGCCGAGATGATGCGCGAGATCAAAAATGATAACGATTTTGCCCGCCGTTGCGATTCATTGGCGGATGAGGTAGCGGCTGCTGTCGAGAAATACGGTATTGTCAACCATCCTGAATATGGTAAAGTATATGCATTCGAGGTAGATGGTTTCTACAACCATGTGTTTATGGATGATGCCAATGTTCCGAGCTTGCTCGCGCTACCGTATCTAGGCTGTGTGGACATGGACGATCCAGTCTACCTGAACACCCGCAAGCTGGTACTCAGTAATGCAAATCCTTATTTTTTCCAAGGCAAGGCAGGCGAAGGTATCGGCGGGCCGCATATCGGTTTCGGATATATCTGGCCGATGAGTATCATCATGCGCTGCAATACGACACACGACAACGAGGAAATCCGCAAATGCGTCAAGATGCTGCGCGACACGGATGCAGATACAGGATTTATGCACGAATCGTTCTATAAGGATGATCCGAGCAAGTTTACCCGTTCCTGGTTCGCCTGGGTCAACACGTTGTTCGGTGAAATGATCTACCGTTTGGTGAATGAAGGCAAAGTCGATATTCTGAACAATTTAGGATAACAGATAAATATCGCTTACGAACAGAACTGATCCGGGCATGGATTACATAAAATCCATGCCCGAACTATATATAAAAACATCCTAATACACCACTCCGCTACTTAAAATCAGAGAATGTTGGGAAACCGGAATAATTTTTCTTTTCTATATTTGTAAAAAATATAAAACAACAGCCTTATGAAAAAGAAATTAGTCGTACTGACCGGTGCCGGGATGAGCGCCGAAAGTGGTATTTCGACTTTCCGTGACTCGGACGGACTATGGGAAAAATATCGGGTGGAAGATGTGGCAACCCCAGAAGGTTTTGCTGCCGATCCGGAACTGGTACTCAACTTTTATAACCAACGACGTCGAGAATTACTGAACACGAAACCTAATGCCGGACATATCGGACTTGCCGACTTGGAACAAGAATTCGACGTCCATATCATTACGCAAAACATCGACAACCTGCACGAACGGGCGGGAAGCAGCCATGTGATCCATCTGCACGGCGAACTGCTGAAAGCTTGCTCCGTTCACGACCTGAATACGACATACGATATTTCGCCCGAAAATCCAGACCTGCATATCGGGGACAAGGATCCTCATGGAGTACAACTCCGCCCCTTCATCGTCTGGTTCGGCGAGGCGGTTCCAATGATCGCCCCTGCAATCCGACTAGTGGAAGATTGTGACATCTTTGTGGTGATCGGGACTTCGCTCAACGTATACCCGGCGGCTGGACTACTGAACTACGTACGCCACGGCCAGCCAATCTACCTCATCGACCCGAAAGAGGTAAAAGCCTATCGTAACGATATCCGCTTCATACGGAAAGGAGCATCGGAAGGGGTGAAAGAATTGAAGGAGTTATTACTGCAAAATCATTAATACGTTCTTAAAATCACTTACATAATAGAAACACTTCAGAGCTTTTCTATTAAATTTGCAAAGTAAACACATAGAATTAAGTATTATTGAGAATGGAGCATAATCCGACGAAGATTCCTTCGCCCTTACTTTCCTTGGTTCCCATACTTGTATTGGTAACCCTTTTATTTGTGACAATACGCATATTCGGTAGCGATGCCCTTAGTGGCGGCAGCCAGATCGTGTTACTTACCGCTACCGCCATCTGCTGCCTGATCGCCATGACCTACAGCAAAGTACGCTGGAAGGTGCTGGAGCTAGCGATGATCAACAATATCACTGGCGTTGCGACAGCTCTGATCATCTTACTGATCATTGGAGCGTTGTCGGGCAGCTGGATGATAAGTGGTGTCGTCCCCACTTTGATTTATTACGGGATGCAGATCATTCATCCTAGTTTCTTCCTGGCATCGACTTGTATCATTTGTGCAGTCGTCTCAGTCATGACGGGAAGTTCATGGACTACCATTGCCACCATCGGGATCGCCCTCTTAGGTATCGGACAGGCACAAGGCTTCTCCGACGGATGGATTGCCGGGGCGATCATTTCGGGGGCCTATTTCGGGGACAAGATATCTCCACTTTCCGATACGACCATCCTTGCCTCATCGGTAACGGACACACCTCTTTTCAAACATATCCGCTACATGATGATCACAACAGTTCCCTCTATGTTGATCACGCTCGTTATCTTCACGGTAGCCGGTCTTTCACACGAAGCGACGGCAACAGACCAGATCGAACAGTACTCGATCGCCCTGAACAATACGTTCCATATCACACCGTGGCTGCTGATCGTACCGGTCGTCACTGGCATCCTGATTGCGAAAAGAGTTCCATCGATCATCACGCTGTTCATTTCGGCGGCATTGGCAGGCATGTTCGCGCTGATTTTCCAGCCACACCTGTTGCTGGAAATTTCCGGTTTACCAGTAGGAAACATCCAATCCAATTTTAAGGGCCTATTAATGACATTTTACGGCAGTACAAGCATAAAAACCGGAAATCCGGAACTGAATAGCCTGATTGCCACGCGAGGCATGTCAGGCATGATGAATACGATTTGGCTGATCCTTTGTGCCATGTGCTTCGGCGGGGCGATGGCGGCAAGCGGAATGTTGGGCAGCATCACTTCCGTATTTCTGCGCTTTATGAAACGGACAGTCGGGCTGGTAACGTCGACTGTCGCATCGGGACTGTTCCTCAACATCTGTACGGCCGACCAATATATTTCCATCATCTTGACTGGAAATATGTTCAAGGATATTTATGAAAAGAAAGGATACGAAAGCCGTCTGCTGAGCCGTACGGTAGAAGACTCGGTCACCGTCACTTCCGTACTAATCCCGTGGAATACTTGCGGTATGACACAGGCAACGATCCTCGGAGTTGCGACATTCATCTACCTTCCTTATTGTTTCTTTAATCTAATCAGCCCGTTGATGAGCATCACGATTGCTGCGATCGGGTTCAAAATAAAAAGGAAAAATGAAAAAGCTAAAAGTGTCGTTGCTGGCTAAGGTTGTCATTGCCATCGCAGCCGGTGTTGTATTCGGGCAGTTCCTGCCCGGCGGGATCGCCCGCATCTTTGTTACATTTAATTCTTTGTTCGGCAACTTCCTGTCGTTTTCGATCCCACTCATTATTCTAGGGTTGGTGACACCAGCCATCGGGGAATTAGGCAAAGGGGCCGGCAGATTGCTGGCCTTGACCGCACTGATCGCATATGGCTCAACTATCTTCTCTGGTTTCTTCACCTATTTCAGCAGTTCGGCAATCTTCCCACATATCCTACCGGTCAACACGGAGTTAACAGCAATGGAAAATCCCGAAGACTTCATGTTGCAACCCTATTTTATAGTCGCCATGCCACCTTTGATGGATGTCATGACAGCTTTGCTTCTATCCTTCACCATCGGGCTTGGCTTGTCTTATATTAATGGGGAAACATTGCGCGAATCCTTTTCCGATTTCCAGAAAATCATTACGAAACTGATCGAGGCGGTTATCATCCCTTTATTGCCACTTCACATCTTCGGCATTTTCCTGAACATGACGGTGAGCGGGCAAGTCATGGGCGTGATTACCATGTTCTTGAAAGTGATAATCGTGATATTTGTCCTGCATGTGTTGCTATTACTTATCCAGTTTACGATTGCCGGCAGCATGAGTGGAAAAAATCCGTTGCGACTACTGAAAAATATGCTTCCGGCTTACGCGACCGCACTGGGGACACAATCCTCAGCCGCCACCATCCCTGTAACATTGGCTCAGGCGGTCAAGAACGGGGTGCGGGAGAACATCGCAATCTTTGTCATTCCCCTTTGTGCCACTATCCATCTGGCAGGTAGCACGATGAAGATTACCGCCTGCGCGATGGCAATCATGTATATGTCAGGCGAACCCGTCACCTTCACTTCTCTTGCCGGATTCATCATGATGTTAGGGATCACAATGATAGCAGCTCCCGGTGTACCGGGTGGCGCTATCATGGCAGCACTCGGATTACTGCAAAGCATGTTAGGGTTTAACGAGACATTACAGGCGCTGATGATCGCCCTTTACATCGCGATGGACAGTTTCGGGACTGCTTGCAACGTGACAGGCGACGGGGCGATTGCAGTCGTGGTAGACAAGATCGCCGGCAAGCAAAAGACTGGGACAAGTCAGCCGTAGGCTTCTCACACATCTGCCTCGTCATAAATCACACAGCCTTTCGACTCCCTTTTCCCGCATCATGGTTGCCGCGATATGAGCACAGGCATAAGCATCAGCCATTGCATGGTGATGATAGGTCAGATCGTATCCGCAATGAGCGGCAACAGTCTGTAGTTGGTGGTTAACCAGGAAAGGATACATGCGCCTCGACAAACGGCAGGTGCAATAAAACTGATATTTGGGATAGGCAAGGTCATAGGCTTCGTGAGCTGCCCGCAGGCAACCTTCGTCAAAAGAACTGTTATGGGCAACCAGTGGGATATCTTGCAATCTGCCGGCTATCCTGGCCCAGGCTTCCTCAAAGTCGGGAGAGTCGATTGTATCCTGCATGGTTATGCCATGAATGGCAGTAGTAAACCGAGTGTAGAAGTTCGGATAGGGACGGACCAGCGTGTAAACAGAATCGATTACCTTATTGTCCTCAATAATAGCAACCCCGATACAGCAAATACTACTGCGCTTTCCATTAGCGATCTCAAAGTCAATTGCGGCAAAGCGTTCCATACTTTTCTAATTGATAATTGTCAATTGACAATTAATCCAACGGACAACTGACAATCAAGAAAAGCATTCATTGGCCTTTCTTTAATTGCCAATTGTCCATTGTTAATTGTCAATTATTTACTAAAGTCTCTCGGTGTCGGCACTCCCGGAAGCGGTTTGCGGTTCTGGAGTTCTTTCATGACCTCCTGAATGGCACGGTCGAGTTGCTGGTCTTCACCGTTCCATTCTTTGACGGGATCATTATCGATCAGGATGTCAGGATCGACACCATGATTCTCAATAATCCAGCTACCGGTTTTCGGATCGAAACTTGTGAAGAAAGGTACACGGATGTCCGTCCCGTCCATATAAGGTAACGAGCCACTGATACCGACAATTCCACCCCACGTACGAGTCCCGATCAGTTTGCCCAATCCCAGCGCACGGAAGCCCCACGGGAAGAGGTCGCCGTCGGAAGCCGAATATTTATTGATCAAGCATACTTTCGGACCTACTTGCACGGCATCGGGAACAGTTCCGATACGGGCTGAACCACGACGCATCGTCAACCGATACGGTTCACGGGAAAGGCGTTCGAGGATCATCGGCGAAACATTCCCCCCCCCATTGGCACGGTCGTCAATAATCAAACCTTCCTTGTCGAGCTGCGGATAGAAATAGCGGGAGAATTCATTCAGTCCTTCTGGTCCCATATCCGGAATATAGATATAGCCGATCTTGCCGTTCGATGCTTTGTCGACTTTCTTAATATTATCCTGTACCCAGTTATAATGATACAAAGAATATTCTTCTTCCAGCGGACTGATCACGGTTTTGCGTGCTCCCTCCAACTGCGGTTTGCTGTTCAACAAAATCTCCGTCGGGACACCAGCCTTGCCGACCAACAACGAATACATGTCTTTCACACTGTTTGTCGGCACACCGTCGATCGCCACGATAAACTCGCCAGCCTTCGCCTCAATGCCCGGCTCCGTCAACGGAGAACGCAACGACTTGCTCCAGGAAGCGCCCGGCAAGATCTTTTCCAAACGGAAGAAACCACTCTTATCACGGGAGATCTCAGCGCCTAACAGCCCCGTCTTTATCCTGTCGGGACGTTCTACTTCACCCGGATTCACATATGCATGACCACAGTTCAGTTCGCCGATCATTTCACCGATGATGTAGTTCAAATCCAGACGTGTCTTGGCATATGGGACAAGCACCTGATATTTTGCTTTGACCGCATTCCAATCTACCCCATGCATATTCTCTAGATAGAAACCATCGCGATAAGCCCGCCATGCCTCATCAAAAATCTGCGCCCATTCCTTCGGATAATCGACCGCAATCTTCATATTCGATAAGTTCACCGGATCACCCAAGTCTGCCTTTCCCGAAGGAATATCCGTCACATAAAGAGCATCACCTTTGAAGAAGAGCACTTTCTTGCTACCGGGTTCGACACCCATAGAAGCGCCATCGGCCACCACGTCTTCCTTCTGCTCTTTCAAGTCGAATACTCTCGTACCGCCACGTCCCCAGTAGTAAACCTTGTTTCCGTCTGAATAAAAATTCCCATAATAGGAAGGACTCACCGGCAACTTGACGACACGATCCGTAATCCCATCGAAATCGATCTTGACAACAGAAGTGGCAAGCTCTTCTTTCCTTGTCTCCTCCTTCTTAACCGATGTATTTTTCTTTGATTCCTCTTTAGCAACAGCGACTTCCGCATCTTTCTCAATGAAAGGCGAAGGAGTATCTTTGGACAACAACGTCAAATAAACCCCGTACATATTATTATAGACATGGTTCCATTCCAGCGATCCATAAGTCGGATTAAAATCACGGGCAGATGCAAAAACCAGATATTTACCGTCCGTACTGAATACCGGGGAAGAGGAATCATACCACTTGTCTGTCACCGGGTATTCTTTCTTTTCAGCCAGATTATAAACATAAACGATGCTATATTCATTGTTCCCTGTACGGGTATAAGTCAGCCACTTACTATCCGGCGAAAAAGTCACTCCCCGCGGCTCGCCCATCGGGTCCTGCAACAAGGTCGTCACCTGCTTTGTAGCAACGTCCAAGAGATTCATACGGTTCTTACGATCCGTATAAACAACCGCTTTGGAATCCGGGCTTAGTTCAAAACCGCGGATATAAGTGTCATTATCCTTTGTCAGCTGGACGTGTTCACCTCCAATGGCATCCTGCATATAGAGTTCTGTCTCTCCGGTCGCATCCGAAATATAGACGATGAATTTGCCGTCGGGCGACCATTGCGCATTGCGGTCGTGTGCTCCTGGCGAACGGGTGATATTCTTTGTCACACCCTTCTCAACCGGCAAGTTGAACACTTCGCCACGGGCAGTCACCACTAAACGTTCACCGTCGGGCGACAGGCAGGCCTCGGTAATATAGTCAGCTCCATCCTTAATTTCGCTACGGGCGTAAATATTGTCGGAAGTCAAGGTGATGTTCACCTTTTCGGGCTTCTTACTCCCAGCATCCATCTTATAAATATAGCCGCCATTTTCGAAAACGATCGTATTGCCATTTGCGCTTGGGAACTTTACGTCGTATTCGGTAAAGTCAGTGACTTTGTCCGTCTGTTTGGTCTTCGTATTATAAACAAAGATGTTCATTGTTCGGTCACGGTCGGAAAGAAAGAAGATTTCATCGCCGATCCACATCGGGATAATGTCCTGTGCAGGATTGTCCGTAATGTTTTCGACTGTCTTCTTATCGGAACTATAGATCCAGACATCATCCGCCATCCCGCCTTTGTAGTATTTCCAGGTACGGAACTCCCGCATGACACGGTTATAAGCCAACTGTTTACCATCGGGAGAATAGCTGCAGAATCCACCTTCAGGAAGAGGTATGGCTTCAGACAAGCCACCCTCCTTTTCCACCGTGAACAACTTTCCGCTAAAGCCATCGCTGATGCGGTTGCGATACACAATCCGACTGCCATCAGGCGTCCAGGTCATCACGATATTGTTCGGTCCCATACGATCACCCAAGTCATCCCGGCTGTTTGTTGCCGTATAGGTCACACGCAGCGGTTCTCCACCCGTCACCGGCATGGTATACACTTCTGTATTACCATCGTATTGCCCGGTGAATGCAATCGTTTTGCCGTCCGGTGAAAAACGAGGAAACATTTCGTACCCCACATGCGAAGTCAGGCGCCTGGCTTCGCCACCCGTAGCCGGAACCTTGTAGAGGTCGCCCGCATACGAGAAAACAATCTCATTACCGTTCGTAGCCGGGAAACGCAACAGACGCGCTTCGTCCACCGCCATCGACAGTGAAGGGACACCAGCCAAAACCAATAAAGAAAAGATAAGTTTCTTCTTCATACCTAATTATCGTTTAGTCAATCGACAAAGGTAAAAAAAGTAAAGCATCAAAATATATTCCGATGCAGATATTCCTTTATTTTCCACCACAATAATTGCCGTTTCGCGACAAAAAGAGACCAGCCTCCTAACCTTCTTCCCGTTTGCTTATAAAATTCAGGATCACAAACCAATATGCACTGCCGGTCCATACTTACTGCAGAAAACAAATAGAAACAGCCGTTCCTCAACAGAATACCCAAAGTATCATTCTTACGGACAAAACCGACAATATCTACAAAATTAATAATACCAACTGATGAAAAAGAAAACGAAGACTCCTTAAACTCCACATGATGCAAGACTACATAAGGCCGCAATTGCCAAAAAAGCTCAGTAATATTGGCAGGATCAAGTTTTTTCAAAAAAGATAGCAACCATTGCTCCTGAAGATTTGAAATAGATAAAGGTAATTCCATATTTACTTAAATTCGACCTGAAAAAATCCCATATATCCAACAATTCCCCAATTAGATGGTTATTATAAAGAAACGTGGGAATTAGTAACATACACTCGATTAAGGACCTCGAATAACCTATAACTAGTTGTATGCAATAATTACCCACGTTTTTTATCTTGAATACGCAAGTGCATAAACACCCATCTTGCATGACAAGAAAAAACGCGAACAAAATTCACATACTATCCACTAGTTATCTAGAAATTTCGAGGTTTCAATCAAGAGATAATATATAAACTTTCGTGTTCACCACCAAAGTTGTACCAGCGATAACGCTTTATCCTGCTTACTGTACACGACAAAGATAAACAGAAGATTCAAAAATCCGATATTCCTCCTTCCTTTTTTCAAGGTTCTTTAGAAAAAACACAGAAAAAGCCGGCTACGGCGGAATATCATCTATTCCATTGTAGCCGGCCACTTTTAACTAATACCTACTTTTTATATCGCTTTATCTCTAAAGACAGACATCAATAGTAACCTTCATTCTGTTCTTCACTGAGCTCACCAACAGGATTCAGACGGTCGATGTGTTTCTGCGGGATAGGACGAAGTTTGTGATACGGTTTAATGTAGATTGCATCCGGATTGTATTTCTTCACCCAATCATACAGCAGTTCACAACGAACCAAATCTTCCCAACGATTGGTTTCTCCCAGTAATTCACGTCCGCGTTCGTTCAGAATAAATTCGATAAAATCACCTTGTAGATCAGCCGGAGAAACTTTAAGTGCATCATACGTACTCTTCGTATCGTTCACTCCACCTTCGAAAAGCCAGATCTGCTGGTCTTTTTGCTCACCTTCGGCCCAAGCGGCACGCTTGCGGATCACATTGATATATTCAGCAGCCTTGTCGAAATCACCTTTACGACCGGCAGCTTCCGCTGCCAACAAATACGTTTCTCCCAAACGCATACGCACCCATTCGCGAGATCCCTTTTCTTCAGACACAGAAGAACGGCTCGGATCAAGGTATTTCACCAGTGACGGAAAATAACGGATCGAATGCATTTCGCGAGGGAAATAAGAATAAGTATAGTCAGCACGCAATTTCCGCATCTCGTCACTATTAGAAGCAAGCCCTGTTTCCTGCATCGTATAATAAATCGCCGTATCGCCATGCTGGAATTTCAACTCGCCCTCTATTTGCCCTTTAGAAGGATCCGGCGTAAAATAGACGTTTCCGTCATAAGAAAGCGACTCCCAAACAGGCAGCGTGCTTACATTATTTGCATAGTAGACCCATTTGAAACTCTTATAAAAACGTGAATCATGCAAACGATCGAATAAATCGTCCATCGTTTTCTTTGTTGCCACGTGACGACGGTACGGACGACCGTTTTCAATATCTCTCAACATACCCGGCTGATCTTCATACCAAGACAGCCAATAGAGATGCTGCTTGTTACCATCTCCGTTAAACATCGGCTCGGTTGTGAACTGCACGGCAAACACAGCTTCGGAGTTCCCCTGATTCTTGATATCCCACAGAGAGGAGAAGTTTTCTTGCAAAGCATAAGCTCCACTGTTGATCACTTGCTCAGCATAATAAAGCGTACTATCCATATCTGTCGCTTTCTGACCACGCGCATCTTTGACTGCGCTACCACGAGTCAGATAAACCTTCGCCAACAAATGGGCAGCTGAGTAACGTGTGGCACGTCCTAAAACAGAAGCCTTCTCCGGTAAATTTTCGGCGGCATTACGTAAATCACTGATAATAACATTATAAACATCAGCGATCGGAGCACGCTTGAAGTCCGTCCGAATCTCGAAACTACCTTCCGTGACCAAAGGAATACGCCCAAACTGCTGCACCAAATCAAAATATAAATAGGCGCGGATAAATTGCATTTCGGCATAACTTTGTATTTTCACACTCTCCAACAAGTCTTGGGAATCCCGAATCTTCTGCATGGCGATATTGGCATCACTAATCCCTTTGTAGTGATTTTCCCACATTTCATACAGAATACCGTCGTCCGGATTCAACTGTGTCGCATATTTATTATACGATTCACGATTACTACCATCTTCTCCTTCCGTGAACAAATCGGTTCCTAATTCGGTCAATACATCGAAACGTTCACCACCAACTCCCCAACGAAGGAAACCGTAAGCTGCCGTAATGGCTGCATTTACACCGGCTTCCGTTTCATAATAATCGTACGACATCACCGGTGCATCGTCTTCGCTTAACCAACTACTGCAACTTGAAGCAGATAACATCAGGCCTGCCAGCATATAGCAATATACAGATTTCATTTTCATTCTTTGATTTATTAAGATTAAAATTACAAAGTCAAGTTTATACCAAAAATCCAGGAACTGACACTCGGAGTGCCGAAACCACTACCGTTGGTTTCAGGATTACCGGCCGAATTTACTTTAGCTGCTTCCGGATCAATACCCGTATAATTGGTAAAGATAAACGGATTCTGGGCTGTAAAATAAACACGCAGTTTCTCCACCAGGAACTTATTGGTCAAGGTCTTCGGCAAGGTATATCCCAATGTCATTGTCTTTACACGCAAGAAATCCGCTTTTTCATAATAAGTGGATGTGATGTAGATCGGGCGCTCCTCATCGATACTCGGACGAGGATAAGCGTTCGTCGGGTTATTCGGTGTCCAGTAGTCTACTTTCACACCGCCGTTACGTCCGCAATGTTCCACAGCATAAATATCATTATACAGCATAGCACCGAAACTCGCATATAAAAAGACCGACAGGTCGAAACCTTTATAGTTGAAAGTATTCACCATACTGGCAATCAACTTCGGACGTGGGTTTCCCAGAATTTGCTTATCGGCATCCGTAATCTTATAGTCGCCATTCACATCCTGTATCTTGATATCGCCCGGAGCAAACTCCGTACCGTTGGCGGCGAATTTTGCCATCTCGGCAAGATCTGACTCCGTGTTCTGCCAGATACCTACTTTCCGGTAGTCATAATGAACATTCACCGGCTGGCCGATAAACCATTTGCTACCGATATCGTCGTTCTTGCCATTATACAGTTCAACGATTTCTTCCTTGTTGGAAGACAGCATCAAATCAGTTGTCCACTGGAAGTCTTTCGAATTGATGTTCATAGAGTTGATAGAAACTTCTATACCCTTATTACGCGTTTTACCCACATTCGATAGCACATCGGGAAAACCGGAAACAACCGGTAACTGGCGTTTCAGCAACAAATCATGTGTATTCTGCATATACAAGTCAATCGTCCCGTTGATACGTCCTCTCAACACACCGAAATCGATACCCAAATTCCACTGGTCCGTCGTTTCCCAAGTCAACAGACTGTTCGCCATCGCATTCGGGGCATATCCGATCGTTGGAGTTCCACCATTGTCAAACGGATAACGAATCAACGACAACGTACCTTTCGTTTGGTAAGGATCTACGGCCGAATTACCAGTCTTACCAAAACCAAGTCTTAATTTCAGGTTATCCAACCATCCGGATGTACTCGACATGAAAGATTCTTCATTGATACGCCATGCCAATGCGGCAGAAGGGAAAAGCACCCACTTGTGTCCGTCAGCCAGACGAGACGAACCGTCATAACGGGCAGAAACCGTCAGGAGGTAACGTCCTAAATAGTTATAATTGATACGTCCCATGAAAGAAGCCATATTCCACTTGATCATCGAGCTGCCGATCGTATTGGTCACCAAGCCCGACCCCAGATCATAATATTTCAGGTTATCGGCCGGCAGATTCTCCATTGCGACGTTCACACTTTCCCTTTTGTCTTCTTGAATGGACTGCAATAAAGTCACGCCCAAGGTGTGTTTGTCGTTGAACGTCTTATCATAGAAAAGCATGTTTTCCAAAGTAAACATCGTGTATTTGTCAACGGCATTCTTCGCATAAGAAGTCCCCATGCCACGATTACTCGTTTTAGCGGACCAGAATTCGTAGTCCTGTACGGTACGGGCATCGAGGCCCAGGTTAGAGCGGAACTTCAGTCCGTCGACCGGCAGTTTGATATCCAGAGAATAGCTACCCAGGTAACGGGTTGTTTTCACAGGACGGTCCACTGCACCCGGAACAAGGTCCATCATCGTATTGTAGACATTATAAGACCCTGGTAACGGAATAATCTCGCCATTCTCATCCCACAACTGAGCCAACGGGCTTAAACGCCAACCACTGGCAAGTCCGGCCCCGCGTTGCTGAATGGCATGCGAATATTGCGTCTGCGCCCCGATCTTCACATATTTGTTGATTTCGTGGTTCAGATTCAAACGGATCGAATAACGTTCATAATCCTCATCCTTGAAAATGCCGTTATTCTTATTGTAAGTAGCGGAAGCCAAGAAGTTCGTCCGTTCGCCACCACCTCGGATACTCAATTGATGGTCGGTCACCATACCGGTGCGGGTCACATGATCCATATAGCGGGTCGTACGCACATGGGACGGATAGTAAACGCCATCGTCACCCCAACCCATCATGACCGATTCCATGATCGACGGGTCACGTGTAAATCCCGGACAAACCATATCCTGCTCCTTTGAAGCCACATCCGAGTTGTAGCGGATCGAATTATTGCTCGTATTGCGATAAGACTCGCGCGTATATTCGGCATATTCCGGACCATCCCAAAAATCGAGCTGGTTCAAAATTGTCTGCGCCCCGACATATCCGTTATAATCGATCTGAGTCTTGCCTGATTTCCCCTGCTTGGTCGTAATCAGGATAACACCGTTCGCACCACGAGCACCATAGATTGCTGTTGCCGACGCATCCTTCAACACTTCCATCGACTCTATATCCGACGGGCTGATTTCGCCAATACCGCCAGTAACGGGAACACCATCAATCACATACAACGGATCATTGCTTGCCGTGATCGAACGTTTACCACGGATCATCACGTTCGGAGTAGAGCCTGGCGACCAGTTGGCGTTCGAAACGACAACCCCCGGAATA
This sequence comes from Parabacteroides sp. MSK.9.14, assembly GCF_019041495.1. NCBI lineage: Bacteria > Pseudomonadati > Bacteroidota > Bacteroidia > Bacteroidales > Tannerellaceae > Parabacteroides > Parabacteroides sp. MSK.9.14. The sequence goes on along the minus strand of NZ_JAHPXO010000034.1, from coordinate 11,064 downwards.
CGTCCCTGCAAGGCTTCCGATGCCGTAGAGGTCGGAACAGCTGAAATCTTGGCAGCATTGACAGAAGCGACAGCTCCAGTCAAATCTCTTTTCTTTACCGTACCATAACCAATCACGACAACTTCATCCAAACCTTGTGCATCCTCTTTCATCAGGATGTCAAACGTATTCTTGTTATCGATCTTTACTTCCATAGGCAAAAAACCGATATAGGATATTTCCAACATCTCCCCCGGAGCAGCCTCTAAAGAGAAGTTTCCATCCATATCCGAAATGGTCCCATTAGTCGTTCCCTTGACTACGATATTCGCTCCAGCTACCGGAAGACCTGTTTCATCGGTAATCACACCAGATATTTTCTTGGTTTTTCGCTGTTTCACGGGAGCCTGCGCTTCTGCCTTAACGATAACGATCGTCTTATTACTCACTTTGTAGGAAAGGCCGTGTTTTTCCAGTACCTGAGACAGGATATCCTTTAACGGGCGATTGGAAGCAGAAACGACTACATCAGGATTTTCACTCAGGATAATATCCCGGTAAACAACCGAAAAAGAAGTCTGTGCCTCCAGATTCTTAAAAAATTCTTTTAATGTGACATTTTGCAAATTCATTGACATTGTTTGCGAAATGTCCTGTGCGTACATGGTTGTACACAAAAACAGGAGTGCTGCACTCCGAAATACTTTCTTCATGACTATGATAAATAGACTTAAGTTAGAATTAAACAATTGATTTTTAAAAACACTTTTTCTTAGATTTCACCTGTTCATCTCATAGGCTCATTTTATTTTTAATTGGTTAGACTTATTAATCGTAACATTGTTTCCTGTGATCTCATAATTAAATCCATATTGAAATTTCAAAGCTTCCATGACATACGGAAGTTGTTCGTCCTTAAAAGAGCCGGAAATCTGATCGTTCGCAATCTCCGGACATAGCAGGTCAATATGCACACCATACCATCTTTCGATCTTTTGGAACACCGAACCCAACTTCTCCGATTCGAACACCAGATGATTCTGCGTCCACGCGGTTTCTTTTACATTGTCTGTATTGTGAAAACTGATTTTCCCATTATTTTTCGAATAGATCGCTTTCTGCGACGGTTTCAGGATAAAACTTTCAGAAGGCGACTTGGAATCGTAGAGGCGCACGGAGCCTTCAATCAAGGAAGTCTCTACAAAGTCATTCTCCTCATACGAATAGACATTGAAGCAAGTCCCCAACACTTCGATATTCAGATTGCCGACCTGCACGACAAACGGATGTTTCCTGTCCTTGGAAACCTGGAAGTACCCCTCGCCCTTCAAACGGGCGACACGCTTTCCGTTGACATAGGCGTAGGACAAAGAGCTTTCCGAATTCAATTTGACAGAACTCTTATCCGGCAAGGTCAACTGCACCTTATCTCCGGCCGGAACTTCCGCCAAGAAAGAAGAGTTCGCATTTTGCAATTCATGCAGAAGAGAAAAGTTCCACGCCGTAACGGACAAGACGGCAATCACGGCCGCCGCCACCACGATACGGGACCAGCGTATGGAGATTTTAGGAGGATGTATCTGCAGACGAAGTCTCCGATGAATTTCCCGCTTACGACCGACTTCCATAGACGGATAAACCGTATTCTCATCCCAAAACGCTTCCATCCTTTCGGCCAGTTCCTGGTCCGAAAGATGATTCAAGGACTCCTTGAAGCCCTCGAAGTCTTTCCGGTTGGTCTTTCCGCTCAAGAATTGAGAATATAATTTATCAAATAAATCGGTCATAATTTGTTGCTTGTTTATAGTTACACGAAGGAGTACCGAAAAAGTACCAGGCGTTTTTATATGTTCTAAAGCATATTCCTGTTTCTTCCCCTATAATACGCTCGAAGTTTCCTTTAGCGAAACTTTCTGTTTCACCGTACGAACTTTTAGTTCCAAGCGCTGAAACTATCTGGAACTCCAAGAGCCGCTTTGGGAAAGGAAAGTAAGCTTCTCAAGTTTTCTTATATGAAAAGGGCGAAAAGATAATTATATTTCCGAAGTTCCTCACGCAGAATCTTTAACGCTGCGGACAAATGATTCTTTACCGTCTGCTCGGAAATATCCGAAAGAGCGGCTATTTCGGCATTGCTCATTCCCTCTTCACGGCTCATTTCAAAAATGTTCCGCTGCGCGGGGGTCAGTTTTTGCTTAGCTATCGCCAGCTTGTCGATAAAGTCATCGTAATATATTTTTTCTACGGAAGTGTTATCCAAAAGATGTTCGTCTTCACAAAAGCGTATGTAATCTTCAAAATCCGGACGGTTGATCTGTTGGCGGAAAACATCGATCACATGGTTCTTGGCAATCGTGAACAACATGGATTTGAAAGAGCCTTCAACAGACAAGGAGGTACGCATGTTCCACAGCTTGAGGAACGTCTCCTGTACGATATCTTCCGCCTGGACAGATGATTTCGTATGCAGCAAGGCGAAACCGTACAAAGAATCCGCGTACATATCATATAATGTATCGAACGCCTCATAGGAACCACGTTTAAGTTTTTCTATAGTATTTCTATGTATCTCTGTTTCATGCATATTCACCTCTTTCACCCCTCACTTTGAGTTCGTAAAGATAGAAATAAACTACTAAACAGCTACTATTAAGTTTATTTCTATCTTTTTTTATAATAATACCGTATCTTTACACCCATAAAAACGCAAAGCATGAAATCATTATTTATCCTGACTTCAGCACTACTGTTTACGACAAACGTGCTGGCCGAAAATGATCCGCTATGGATGCGCTATCCGGCAATTTCTCCAAACGGTGAAACGATCGCCTTTACTTACAAAGGCGATATCTACACCGTTCCGGCAAACGGTGGCAAAGCTACCCAGTTAACAACCCATCCGGCTCACGATACGCGCCCGATCTGGTCGCCTGACGGCAGCAAGATCGCGTTTGCTTCTGACCGGAACGGAAACTTCGATATCTTCATCATGGATATGGAAGGAGGTAGCCCGAAACAGTTGACCACTCACTCCGCAAATGAATATCCGGAAACGTTCAGTGATGCAAAGCACATTCTCTATTCGGCCGCGATCCAGCAGGATGCGAAAGACAGCCAATTCCCCTCCGGGCAATTTCCACAAATCTACCGGATCGGTATCAATGGAGGACGCCCCGAACTCTATTCTTCCCTCGCCATGGAAAGCCTAGCTTTGAACAAGAAGGGTGACAAACTCTTATACCAAGACAAGAAGGGATATGAAGATCCTTGGCGTAAACACCACCAGTCTTCCATCACACGGGACATCTGGTTGTGCACTCTCGGTCGGGAACATTCCTTCCAAAAAATAACTTCCTTTAAAGGAGAAGACCGTAATCCGGTATGGGCGACAGACGGTTCTTCCTTCTACTATCTGAGTGAAGAAAAAGGAAGTTTCAATATATTCAAAAACGACCTGACCGGCAGAAATAGCCGGCAGATAACCAATCATACCATGCATCCCGTCCGTTTCCTAACTTCCGACAACAACGGCAACCTCTGTTACGGATACGATGGCGAAATCTATACGGTCAAAGAGGGTACACAGCCTAAGAAAGTGGATGTACAGATCATCTCGGATAAGGTGGAGAACGACCTGATCCATCAACTCAAGGCAAGCGGGGCCACCGATATCGCAGTTTCCCCTAATGGCAAAGAAGTCGCTTTTATCGTGCGCGGCGATGTATATGTAACCTCGGTCGACTACGAAACTACCAAACAAATCACCAACACACCGCAGCAGGAGCGCGATCTCGATTTCAGCCCAGACGGACGCTCATTGGTTTACTCGGCCGAACGGGGCGAAACCTGGGGCGTTTATCAAAGCAGCTTGGTACGCAAGAACGACAAATATTTCACATACGCACAGGAATTGAAGGAAGAACCGTTGGTGGTAAATTCGCAGACCTCTTTCCAGCCGATGTATTCTCCGGACGGAAAGGAAGTCGCTTTCTTGGAAAACCGTACGACTCTACGCGTGATTAATTTGAAAAACAAACAAGTACGCACCGTCCTGGATGGTAAATATAATTATTCGTATGCCGACGGCGATCAATATTATCAATGGTCACCCGACAGCAAATGGTTCCTCGCTAAATATATCGCGATCGGAGGATGGAACAATACGGACATCGTTTTGGTGAAAGCGGACGGCAGCGGCGAAATGACCAACCTGACCGAAAGCGGCTACTCCGACAACAACGCCAAATGGGTACTGGATGGAAAAGCGATGATCTGGTCGTCCGACCGGGCCGGTTATCGCAGTCATGGCAGTTGGGGAGCAGAAGATGATATTTACATCATGTTCTTCGACGGCGAAGCATACGACAAGTTCCGCCTCACCAAAGAGGAACAAGCTTTGTTGGACGAAGAAAAAGAGGACAAAGATAAGGACGAAAAAGACAAGGACAGCAAGAAAGACAAGGATAAAGACGATGACAAGAAAGACGAAAAAGCAGATAAGCCGGTCGAACCGCTTAAATTCGACTTGGCCAATCGTAAAGACCGTATCATGCGCTTGACCGTCAACTCGTCATTCTTAGGTGACGCCGTCCTGACGCAGAAAGGCGACAAGCTATATTATTGCGCCGCATTCGAAAACGGTTACGACCTATGGGAACACAATTTCAAGGAGAACACCACCAAACTACTGATCAAAGGTGTCGGTGGCGGAACGATGTTCCCCGACAAGAAAGGCGAGAACATTTTCCTCGTTTCGGGAGGCCAGTTGAAGAAGATCGAAATCAAGGACAGCAAAACGAAACCGATCGCATTCAAAGCCGAATTTTCATATCGCCCGGCGAAAGAACGCGAATATATATTCCATCACACCTGGCGCCAAGTATTAGACAAGTTCTACGATCCCAAAATACATGGTATCAATTGGGCCGGATATGGAAAGGCATACGAAAAATTTCTTCCGCATATCAACAATAACTACGATTTCGCAGAAATGCTTTCTGAAATGTTAGGCGAACTAAACGGTTCACATACCGGTGCACGCTACCGCTCTGCATCTTCCGCACCAGCAACAGCTAGCTTGGGCGCTTTCTATGACAACAATTACACAGGCGACGGTTTGAAGATTGAAGAAATCATCGCCAAAGGCCCGTTGACAAAAGCCGACACCAAGATCAAGCCTGGCTGCATCATCGAAAAGATAGACGGCACGAATATCAAGAGTGGAGAAGATTACTATCCGCTATTAAGCGGCAAAGCCGGCAAGCAGGTACTACTGTCCGTTTACGATCCGGCAACCAAAGAACGTTTCGAAGAACAAGTCAAACCGATCACCTACGGCACACAATCCGATTTGCTTTACAAACGTTGGGTGGAACAGAAGCGCCAGATGGTCGACAAGCTGTCGAACGGAAAGATCGGATATGTACATGTCAAAGGCATGAACAGCGAAAGTTTCCGCGATACCTATTCCGAGCTGTTAGGTCGTTGCCGCGAGAAGGAAGCCGTGATTGTCGATACGCGCCATAACGGTGGCGGTTGGCTTCATGAGGACCTGGCAATTTTGTTGAGTGGAGAACTGTATGCTAAATTCACTCCGCGCGGACAGTTCATCGGAAACGATCCGTTTAACAGATGGCTGAAACCGTCATGCGTACTGATGTGCGAAGACAATTATTCGAACGCCCACGGTTTTCCCTGGACATATAAGACGTTGAAAATCGGCAAACTGATCGGCGCTCCCGTACCGGGAACGATGACTGCCGTATGGTGGGAAACCCAAATTGACCCGTCAATCGTTTTCGGTATCCCGCAAGTCGGCATGCAAGATATGCAGGGCCGCTATCTCGAAAACCAACAACTCGAACCTGACATCGAAGTCTACAACTCCCCCGAATCACAGCTAAGAGGCGAAGATCACCAGCTGGAAGAGGCGGTAAAAGAGATGTTGAAAGAGGTACAAAAGTAATATTATGTGCGATCTCAAAGCGGCTCTCATCCACTGCTACGGAATGGGAGCCGTTCTTTTTCGTACGCAATTCACGTACTTATCCTTCACTTTTTGCCATACTTATAAGATTCAATGTTTATCCAAACGAAAGCATTACCAGTTCTGCCTTCACCCGATAATATGACTTCATTATTTCTCTACGAACATAAACAGAAGGGATAAAACATAGTTACATTTAACTGTCATACTATCACTAATTGTCTTTTATCTATTGAATATCAATAGACCCAAGCAATGATAGTAGGTATGATGGATGCCTATTTCATCTATCATACTATCACTAACCGCCTGTCCGACATTTTTCTTCACATTACTTATTTTCAATAACATAATAAGATAAACCCATTGACACCCGGGTCTCGATATCATTCACACTCGGGTGTCAAGACCGTTCACATCCGGGTGTAAAAAGCCTGTAAACGGGAATCTTCGGCACTTTTTCTGCCTGTTTGAAGCAAAATAAGTCACGTATTTCAACAAAAAAGGAACCATATCTAAAACGAGCAGAAGAACGACACAAAAAACGGAACCGTAAAATCTACGATAATCCCATGAAAAATTGAAATGAAAACAAGGTCTTTTCCCGAATAACGAGTGATGATAGGCAAGGTCGTATCCATAGTCGTGGCACCTCCAGCACAGATAGGAGACAACCGGCCGAAATATTTGACAAAAAGAGGCGCACCGAGAAGAGCCATAATCTCGCGCATGATATTTGCCATTAAAGCGATTGTTCCTAATTCTGTGGCGAGTTGGACACCCAAAAAAGGTTCCTTCAATTGGGTAATCAAGATAGACGAAAGAGAATAATAGGCAAAACCGCTTCCTACCGCCAGACAATCAAATACACTCCACTGCGTAAGCAACAGACCGACCAAAGCCGAAAAGACCAGTGTCCCGGCAATCGTAGCCAAAGGGACCAAAAGCAGTTTCGGACGAATACTGCCGAGAATATCCTTTAGCTTCTTATCACTACCGATACTGAGCCCGACCTGAAGCATTAGCAGATATAAGACATATACCGTAATGTCGTTTTCAATGACAACATCGGGCAGCCAGCCACTCCATCCCAACAAGCAACCAAGCGCAAAAAATCCTACAACGATCAGACTTCCTTTCATCCGCGACTCCTTTCTTTAAAAAACAGACGATAGACTCCCCAGCCAGCCAATACACTCCCTACCGTACCAGCCAAGGCAAGCAGGAATGCCTGACCACCCAACGTGGCAAGATTATCGACAATATCCTTATTCGCACCGACAGATATTCCCAAAAGGAAAAGAAGCAAAAGGATCGTATAAGAAATAGGTTTGCCGATCTTTTGCAAAAGTTCGATTTTGCGCAAAAGATAGCCTGCGGCAATACCCGCGAACATAATACCAATGACAGTAAACATAGATAAAAAAAGATTATCGCGCTTGGACAGCTTTAACTATTTTAGTGAATGTAACAGGGATTACCAGACCTTCTGCATTTGCTTTCCCTGTCAGTTTATTCTTGCCTTCCTGTATGAAAGTGAGTGAAACATAGGTTCCATCTACATAGAAATTGCATTTATAGGTATCGCTCTCTTTCTTGATTTCCTTCACGGTCATTTCCGTATCGCTGATCGTGAAAACAGCGGAAAGGTTTTCACCAGTTTTCTTGATCTGGCAAGTCCCTTTCTGATAACCGTAAGGAGCATCGGGAGCCGAAAAATTCCACGAACCAACAACCATGCCGAGAGTAAATTCCTGCGCATAAAGTGATAAACACATCATCATACAAAGAAGCGTAGTAAATACTTTTCCCATATTCGTCTTCATAATAAAATAGGATTAAATTAGACTTAGCGCTTCAAAGATAAGCATTATCGAATATAAATGAAGTAGTCAGGATAAGAATAAATAGAATAATGCATCTTTAGCAGAGTCCTACACGATCTCCTCCGACAAATTGTGGTCTCCCGTGATCTGGAATACAACCCGGAACAGGTTATCCTTTAAAGTCAAAATACGTTTTATGAATTCATCCGTTCTCATCTCTGTCACAAAAGAAGAGTGAGGACGGGGACAGTTACAAATTTTACGAACTTTTTCCCGAAGAAAAGCAGGACATACACGTATATTGTTCTTTTTCTTTATATTTGTAAAGTCAAAAATAACGATTCATTCATTTAGGAGATAAAACACAGATAATATAACATGAAGAAAACAATCCTATTCCTTCAGGCTGCAGTGGTCGGACTTCTGGCAGCCTGTAACCAACCGTCCGACGAGGAACAACTACGAGATGAAATTCAATATGTGAACCCATTTATCGGAACAGGCTTTCACGGGCATACCTTTCCCGGTGCTACCCGTCCGTTTGCTCTTGTACAGGTCAGCCCCGACACACATATCATGGGCTGGGATGCCAGTAGCGGATACCATTATGATGACAACCAAATATATGCTTTCAGCCATACACACTTATCAGGTACGGGTATCGGCGACTTGGGAGATGTGGCGATCCTACCTTTCTCCGGTGGTGACTCGATCAAACCGGTTGCGATTTTCAAGAAAGAGACGGAAAAAGCAACGCCAGGCTATTATGCAGTACGTCTCGACAATTTCGGAATTAATGTGGAGTTGACCAGTACGGACCGTGTCGGATTCCATAAATACACATACGATAATCCGAAGGACCGCCGTGTCCTTCTCGATCTCGGTCATGTGCTGCAACCGAACTGGGGACATAAGTTAGTAGGGAACGAATATCTTTTTGTAAACGATTCGACGGTGGAGGGGACTGTCAGGACGCAGGGATGGGCACATTTCCATTCTGTCTCTTACCGGATCACATTCTCGGAGCCGATCGAAACACTATACCAGTATATCGACGGAAATTTACGGAAAGATTCGCTGTTCTTGCGTATCAACACACCAAACGATCTGAAATTCCATTACAAATTTGCGGAGAGCAACAAACCACTGTATGTAAAAGTGGCGATCTCTCCTGTCGATACGGACGGTGCAGAGAGAAACATGCTGGCCGAACTGCCGGGATGGGATTTCGATGCTACACGGGCTGAATCCGCACGTATCTGGAACAAAGCTTTAAACGATATCCGGATCGAAAGCTCCGATCCGAAAGTGATGGTGAACTTCTACACAGCTCTCTACCACACGATGATCGCACCTTATGCCTATCAGGATGTGGACGGGCGCTATTTAGGAATGGACAAGAAGGTGCACCGGGCGGAACCAGGTTATGTGAACTATTCTGTCTTCTCACTTTGGGATACTTTCCGCGCTTTGCATCCATTGATGACGATTATCCAACCAAAACGGGCTGCCGATTGGGGAAAAGTGCTCGTGCAAGGATATAAAGAAGGAGGGATCCTTCCGAAATGGCCGTTAGCTTCCAGCTATACAGGTTGCATGGTAGGTTATCCGGCAGTCTCTGTACTGGCAGATTTAGTGACTAAAGACCTGGCAGAAGGTGATCTGAACGTTTGGGCCGAAGCAGGCGCCCGTTCATCTGTCTACCGAAACGATCTGGCAGAGAAGTTCAAAGGAACACGTGAGTTGGATTTGATTACCCGCCACCCCTATTATAAGGAGAAATACGGCTTTGTCCCGGCCGACTCGGTTCCCGAATCTGTTTCCTGGGGATTAGAGATGGCCTACTATGACTGGTGTATTTCCCAAATCGCCGCTAAAGCAGGAAATACGGAACTGGCAAAAGAGTATGCGGCAAAGGCAGAATACTACAAACGCTACTTAGACCCGGAGACCAAGATGATGCGCGGGGTGATGGGGGATGGTTCTTTCCGTACACCGTTCAATCCCCGTTATTCTTCCCATATGAAGAGCGATTATACCGAAGGGAATGCCTTTCAATGGAGTTTCTTTGCACCTCATGATATGGACAACTTTATCTCCACGATCGGTGGTAAAAAAGAGCTGGAGACACGCTTGGACACATTATTCACCACCTCTTCCCAAGTTGATGGTGAAGAAGCCTCCGGGGATATCACCGGACTGATTGGCCAATATGCGCACGGCAACGAGCCGAGCCATCACATGGCTTATTTATATAACTGGACGGATTCTCCTTGGAAAGGGCAAGAGCGCCTGGATCAGATCATGCAAAATTTCTACACAAACGCGCCGGACGGTATCATCGGAAATGAGGACTGCGGACAGATGTCCGCCTGGTATGTAATGAGTGCGTTAGGCTTCTATCAGATCGCTCCGGGAATTCCGGTCTATACATTGGGCCGTCCGATGATCGACAAAGCGCTTATTCATGTAAAAGGCGGTATTTTCGAGATCTTGGTAAAAAACAACAGTGCAGCCAACAAATACATCAAAGAGGTTAAACTGAACGGCAAAATCCTCGACACCCTGTTCATCAGCCACACCGACATCATAAAAGGCGGCAAGCTGGAATTTATCATGACCGATCAACCGGTTAAATAAATTCATATAAAGAAACATAAAAACAAAGGGCGGATCAGTACACTGGTTCGCCCTTTATCTTATATTTGTCCCTAAACAATTAAATAAAAAAGCTATGTTACTCACAACAACTAACACGATTGAAGGAAAAGAAATTACCCAGTACTTCGGAATCGTATCCGGTGAAACAATCATCGGAGCAAATGTATTCAAAGATTTCTTCGCAGGCATCCGGGATATTGTCGGAGGACGCGCAGGTTCTTACGAAAGCGTATTACGCGAAGCAAAAGAAACCGCCTTAAAAGAAATGAGCGATCATGCGACACAACTGGGTGCAAACGCTGTAATCGCCATAGATCTGGACTACGAAACAGTTGGGGGAAGTGGAAGTATGCTAATGGTTACTGCCGCAGGGACTGCTGTACGCTATCAATAATCCCGAAAATGAAATATTCTTTGTAGTTGGAAAAAAGAATCACATAAAAAAACTAAACCATATTTTCTGCAATCAAACTCGCCATCCCAAAACACGATCTCTAAAGAAGGAGCATTCCGGACGGGAACATGACTTCATACCAGAAGAAGACAGAAAAACAAAAGGAAAGGGCAGAAATACTGTTTAAGGAATACCCTGGCATCCACATGGCTTATGGG
>NZ_JAHPXO010000033.1:0-53819 GCF_019041495.1 Parabacteroides sp. MSK.9.14 | reverse complement strand
GTCTTACGCATTATGTCATGGCGAAAGGGGAGGAGAATGCCCGGTTAGTGACTGCGAAGGCTTATCTGAAAGCTTTGGAAATGGTAAACGAGCGAGAAACGAAAGCATTCATTATCCGCCAACTTCAGATGTTGGGAAAAGATGAATGCATAGAAGTATTGGCTTCTTACCTGAATGACGAGGCGTTGAGCGGTCCCGCTGCCCGGGCACTGGCTGCCAACGGTAGCGAAAAGGCAGGGCAGGCATTGGTTGCAGCCTTGAAGATGCGTTCCGGTTCTTCCAAAACACAAAAGGATGTGATCCGTGCGATTGCCGATGCCCGGGTGAAAGAGGCGGAAACGCTCCTGTTGACATTGCAGGGAGCAGCCGATCCGAATATGCAGAAAGAGGTTTTGTATGCCTTGAGTTGTGTCGGAGGTTCTACCTCTTTGCCGGTCTTGGCGCAAGCAGCCGAAAATGCCGGTTACACGATGGAAGTGACTGGTGCCAACGAAGCCTATATCGCTTTGCTGAAACGATTGGTCCAGAGTGATCGTGATGCGGTGATGAAAGCTGCAAAGAAATTGCAGAAAGCAGCGGCTAAAGCCGGACAGGAGCAGACGCGGGAAGCAGCCTTGCAGATACTGTTAGCAGCCGAGGAACCGGCCAAAGTATCCAAGATGATCATCGCAGCCATGAAAGATCCGAGCAAGAACTACCGGAACGCAGCTTTGAGCTACGCTTCTGATTTTGCAGATAAGGAGCTGTATATAGAACTTATGAAAATGGTTCCTAAAGTCAAACCGGAACTGAAAATAGATATCCTGAACTGGATCGGACGTGAGGCCAAGAAATCTGCCAAACACGACATTATCCAGAATCTGGAAATACGTTTCGATCTTCCTGCCAAGCAAATCCTGTTGGAGCAGCTCGGTGATGCGAACTTCGATGTGAAGCAGGCTGCTGCTTGGACATTGGTAAAGATCGGCGATAAGTCCTATATCCCTTCATTGGCCGAATTACTGAAGAGCGATGACAAGCAAGTTGTCTTGCTGGGACAGGATGCTTTGGCCGCCTTCCCGGGAGATATTGACGGGGCAGTGGCGAAAGCTGTCTCTTCTGCTGCCAATGCGGGAAAAATAGCAGGATTGGAATTGTTGGCCATGCGCAAGGCTACTGCCAATATCAATACCGTACTTGATCAGATACAGATAGGCTCTCCAGAAGTGAAAGCCGCGGCTTATGTGGCTTTGAAGGATGTGGTGGGAGAACGTGATATAACCAATATGTGTGGTATGCTGGAAACGGCAGACGCATTGGCTGTTCCTCCTATGCAACGGGCTGTTATTTCGGCATTGTCTTCTCTTTCTGCTGCCGACCGGGTCGAAACGGTGACACGTCGTATGTTGCAGGCCGGCAATAAAGATTATTTGTATTATCTGGTGTTGGCTTCTACCGGACAACCGGATGCGCTGGCGACGGTCGTAAAAGGTTTCCGTTCCAATACGGGTGTCAAAAGGGATGCAGCCTTCGAAGCCCTGCTGAACTGGAAAGGTATTGAAGTGGCAGACGAATTATACACGATCTGTAAGGAAAACCCATCCTCCAATTATTTCGACCCGGCTCTCACTACCTATGTGAAACTGGTGTCCAATCCTGCATTTACAGGTGAAAACCGTCTGTTAAGCTTACGTAAGGCAATGGAAATTGCTAAAACAGATGCACAAAAGATCGCAATCCTGCAACAGATTGAAAATACCGGAACGTTCTTGGGCATGTTGTATGCCGGCGAATTTCTGGATCAGAAACCTGTACAACAGGCGGCCGCCAATGCAGTCATGAATATTGCTTTGGGTAATAAGGAGTATATGGGGGCGAATGTCCGTACCCTGTTGAATAAGGTGATGGAGGTGCTCGACAATCCGGATGCCGGCTATCAAAGGGAAGCAATCAAGAAACATCTGGCAGAGATGCCGCAAGGTGAAGGATTCGTTTCTTTGTTCAATGGCAAGGATTTGACCGGCTGGAAAGGTCTGGTGCAAAACCCGATTGCCCGTGCGAAGATGAAGCCGGCACAGTTGGCCAAAGAGCAGGCAAAAGCCGATGAAGTCATGCGTAAAGGCTGGAGCGTGGAAGACGGTATGCTGATATTCAATGGCAAGGGGGACAATCTGTGCACGGAAAAGCAATACGGAGATTTCGAAATGTATGTAGACTGGATGCTTGATCCGGCCGGTCCTGAAGCGGATGCCGGTATTTACTTGCGTGGTACGCCTCAGGTGCAGATCTGGGATACTTCGCGTGTCAACGTGGGAGCACAAGTCGGTTCCGGCGGATTATACAACAATCAGGTGAACGAAAGCAAGCCGTCGAAAGTGGCGGATAATAAGCTGGGTGAATGGAACAGTTTCTATATCAAGATGGTCGGTGACCGTGTGACAGTCGTGCTGAACGGAGAGAAAGTCGTGGATGATGTGATCCTGGAGAACTATTGGGATCGTAAACTTCCGATCTTCCCGATCGAGCAGATTGAATTGCAGGCTCATGGCAGCAAGGTCTATTACCGGAATATTTATGTAAAAGAACTGGAACGTAAGGAACCGTTCAAACTGTCGGCTGAAGAAGAGAAGGAAGGTTTCAAGGTGCTGTTCGACGGTACGAATATGCATGAATGGACAGGTAACACTGTCGATTATACTCTGGAAGACGGTTGCATTTCTATGATACCGAGCAAGAGCTACGGTGGAAATTTGTATACGAAAGACGAGTATGGCAACTTCGTATACCGTTTCGAATTCCAGTTGACTCCGGGTGCTAATAACGGTGTCGGTATCCGTACCCCGATGGAAGGGGATGCCGCTTATGTCGGTATGGAAATCCAGATTCTGGATTGTGAACATCCGATTTATAAGGATATTACTCCTTTGCAGCATCACGGTTCCGTTTATGGAATTATCCCGGCTAAGGCGGACCATCATAGCGCGTTCAAACCTGCGGGTGAATGGAATTATGAAGAAATTGTGGCCGATGGCGATAACATCAAGGTAACGGTCAACGGGGTGGTCATCATGGAAGGTAATATCCGCGAGGCGACAAAGAACGGTACTGCCGACCATAAGGAACATCCGGGCCTGTTCAATAAGAAGGGACATATTGGTTTCTTGGGCCATGGTTCTCCTGTCAAGTTCCGCAATATTCGTATTAAAGAGTTGAAATAACGCTCCCTTTACTATGTAGTAGAGTGAAGGTGTGTCGTAATGAACGATGCACCTTCTTTGTTCATCATCGCCTATAAAAGTCAGTAAATTTTCTTCAAGCTGTGATCTTTTGAAGATTTCTTTGATTGCCACCGGAAGTTGCGTACCATCTCCTCCGTCGTTTCCAGCAGCACGCCTTCCAAGGCGATGATTTTCGAGTCGTCCTTCTGCGTCACGTAACGTATGCAGCCGCCGAACGAGTGGTCTTTTCTGATCTTTCCTATCATGACGCTATCCTCCTTCAGGTCTATAATCGTCTATGATCCGTTTCAGCTTTCCCAGCAACCCGTCTATCAGCAGCCTTGTCCTGTAAAAGCTTGTCTGATGCGAGAGCTTTGTCAGCTAGTCCAGGTTGTTCGCCATTCCCGCCAGGCTGCGCAGTAGCGCGTTCTCTTCAGGCGTATGCCTTGCAGTTACGGTGGCCGCTAGACTCCGGCTGGACTTTCTGGCCCTGAATCTGAGAGCCTCGTAGCTGACGGAGGAGAACTTCACTGTCACGCCTCTGGTCAATTTACGCGGCCTGCCCAATGTCAGACGGCCGCGTTTTTTCTTCATCTCATTCATATCCTTTGTCATATATTTTTCTTTTTCGTCCGTACTTCTTTCATTTCAAAATCTGCGACCGGCGGGAGTAGATTTACCCTCTCTGCAACCGCCGAGCGCGGGGAGCAAGAGTTTTCGAGAATCCGGAAACATAACCTTGCTATTACTTTGCAGTAATAATGACCGGTTTTCATTACATATCAACCGATCACGACACATAGCTGTGTCAAAGTCATGAGTTGATTCATTTTCTCCACCATTTCGTGCAAATACTCGTTTTTGTTGCAAAAAAATATTTATTCAGGTAATTAGCTATTAATGAAGTGTTTTTTTACTTGTTGTATTGTTGACACAGCTTTTCCCGTGAGCTTCGCCACGTTCCGAACCGAATAGCCTTTCTTTAACAAGGCGATCGCCTCCCGGTATTCCTCTTTCCTCTGCTCGTCCGTTTTCCGGCTTCCCGGCCTCCGTCCCAACCTGCCCCCTTTCTGGATATACAACTCCCGTCCGCTGTTTAGGCGGTCAATGATCCCCTGGCGTTCAATTGCGGCCAGTTCCCCCAATAGGGTAGTGATCAAAGAGGACAAGGGATTTACCGTCTTGTCCGGCCGTAATGTTTCCAGATTCAGATTTTGGATATACACACATATCTTATGCGTATGCAGCGTATCGAGTGCCTTTCGGATCTCCAGGGTGGAACGCCCCAGGCGTGAGATCTCGGTCAGCAACAACATATCCACCCGGTTCTGCGGATTTGTGCAGTATTCCAGGCAACGGCTTAACACTGGACGTTCGATATTGGCCTTTCGTCCGCTTATCTTTTCCTCAAAGACCGCTGTCACCTCGTACCCCCGTCCGGCTGCGAACCTTTCCAGATCAACGACCTGCCGTTCGGTCGATTGCCTGGCCGACTGCGAGCTTACACGTGAATAAATAACCACATTCATCCCTTTTTCTTTTATTATTCCTTATCTATTGTTTTAATCACTTATCCACCTCTTTCAAAGGCGGCATGATTTCCTGATCTATCCAAAAAAGAAATTCGCGAATCAATCTATAATTACTATCTTTGTATCGTAATGCTTGGTAAAGTCTCTGTTGTAAAAACACGTAACCAAGTTAATAGAAAGAAAAACGGCACAAAGTATATAATAATCATTTCTGGACATATGCCTCTTTAAAAACCGGAGCGCCAAATACAAATGACTTTCCACCGTACGTTGCGGCATTTGGATCTGCTCCGCAACTTCTTTAGCCGTCAGCCCTTTTATATAAGTAAGGATAAAAACTTCACGACGCTGCGCTGGCAGGTGTTCCAGTAATTCATACAAATGACGATAAAAATCCTTAACAGAAAGTTCCTTTATAACAGAATCATCACCTTTCAATAGATTCTGATAATCTTCCAAATATTTCTCGTAAGTATGAGAATGGTATTTTTCAATCGAGAGGTTTTTCTTGAAATAGTCCAGACAACGAGTATAAGCGGATTGAAAAAGATAAGAATGGAAACCATCACTGACATATAGCTTTTCACGGTTTTCCCAAACATACAGAAAAACATCCTGAACAATATCCTCCGCTGCTTTTTGCTCGACTATAGAAGCAACATAAGCCATTATCCGGGGATAATAGTAACGGAAAACACTATTAAAGGCTTCTCTATTCCCTTTCTTTAGTTTATACAATAAAGAAATATCGAACATATTACTAGCGATTTAAGACCATTCAATCAACATTTCATTTGCGAAAATAATGATATTTTCATAAACCTTATTATTTACAAGCATTTTTTTGCAACAGTCCACTCATAAGACAAAGGATATTATAACAGGTCAGTAATCACAGCCGCCGGAATATCCAGCTTTGAGAAAGCGAACATCTTTTTCCCCAGATCCTTTAACGAGGCTCCGATATGATACACGTCCGTTTCATCAACGATCAGGAAACGATCGTGACTGTCCCGGTACATCCTGATGTCGATAGGCGGGTACTGGCTGTTATGCCTGTCAAGATCAAGTTGGAGTTGCTGCGTGATACGCTGGGTGTAAATGGTGGCCGAGACACCGACGCTGCGTTTACTCAACATGAGCAAGACCGTTTCGTCCACATAGTTGTCGATAAGCACGATCGAACGCCTGGCCGACTTTACCAGATCGGTGGCGAACTTGTACGCATCGAAAATCTGGCCGTTATAAAAAATGCCTTCGACCGGGGGCAAGGCAGTACGCACGAAAAAATCTATCTTCTCGGTATGTTGAGCGACAGTCCTTTCAAGTTCTGACAAACGTTTATTAATGGAATACCCTTTTAAAAGATAGTCCTTTAAAACCTTATTCGCCCATTGCCTAAATAAAATACCTCTTTTACTATTGACACGAAACCCAATGGATATGATCGCATCCAAATTGTAATAAGTCAGATTGCGCATCACTTGCCGTTTGCCTTCCTGTCGAACTGTTCGGAAATCCCGAACAGTTGAACTCTCCTCTAATTCTTTCTGATCATATATGTTTTTTATATGCTCGCTTATATTTGCTTTGCTGGATTGAAAAAGATCCACAATTTGTGCCTGTGTCAACCAAACGGTTTCATCTTCCAGCCTCACTTCCAACCTGACCGCTTCATCCGGCTGGTATAATATGATTTCTCCCTGTTCCATTACTTACCTTTTCTTAATTCATCAAGCCTCTGCATCGCACCGCTGAACTTCTCACTAAACATCATATCATCGGGCAAAACAAACCAGGTGGGAATACCTCTCGACTGTGGATTACCTATACATTCATCTTGCCCGTTCTGTTTGCGGTAATCGTCCCATTCACTATAAGCGATGTTCCAACGAATACCTAATTTATAGGTATTTTCCCATTTAATAATAGCCAGTGAATATGCTGGATCATCTTTGCCGTCATAAATCACTTCTACAACTTCAACCACCCCTTTAGGAGAATTTATAAACTTCGGGTTTTTGATTTAATTATGTCGCCTCGAAAGGTGTCATGGCTCTTTATGCAAGGTTTCATGATTAAATACTACCTATGCGAAGCGGAGGGTGGAGATTTTATCGTGAACCGTTGGGCTTTGACCTGGCATACAAGAAAGACATGACAAATACTTTTGCGGCACAATTCATATCAGGTAGCGAAAGCGGATGTGCTAATACAGGGAAGAGAAGATCTCGTATAAAAGGTTGATGGCTTATAAAAAAAGGGGGGGCAGCGAAAAGAAAAATATGCCGTAGAATATTTTCTCTTTTCGCTGTACAATAGGGATCGGACTATTTTATGAAGTCTGAGAGAAGGTTTAGTTTAGTCCATTAGCCTATATATATGCTAAATCAAAGTAAACTATATTTAGGCAGACATATTTGCCTATCTATAAGTTTTTTCCTTATCATTTGTATAGACTAAAGAATGCTTGCTTTTCTTTTGGTTGTAATGGCTCTTGGAAGCTCAAATGTAATTGTAGGACGAGGAAAAAATTTTGGAAGGAAGCTGTTCAAGAAATCCCGATTATAAGCAAGTGCAAGGAAAGAAACAGAGTGAAAACAAAAAATCAGGAAATGCCTTTAATTGATGATTTTGTTTCTTGTTTGTTTCTCAATTAAAATCATAAATTTTACAATATATTGATTATTAAATTGTTATGTGTATTATTGGGGCGATTAAATTTAATTACCGAATTTAATACGCCTAATTGATTATAAATGTGAATTTATTCGTAAGTTTGTAACTGTTTTTAATAATACAATTGATATGAATGAAGAAATGATTGGTACGCTGGCCGGAAAAATCTGGGCAGTCTTATCTGAGCAACCAATGACCGTTAAGGAATTGAAAACTATAACCAAACTGAAAGAAGCAGAAATCTATGCAGCTATCGGCTGGTTGTCAAGAGAAGGAAAAATGACCGTTACCCCAAAGGGAAAAGATTTCGTTTACTCCTTGAACTAAAAATCCCAATTCGGAAAAAGATGTATTGATGTTTTGTTGTCGGTATTACCGCTCATTTCCTCATTGCGTCTTTTTTTTGTTGACACCATATTCTTTGCAGTTGCATCCGTTCCTTTTTAGCCACTCTCCCAATATCACCCTATGGTTCAATTCGTTGTAACCTCCTGAAGATACCAGGCAGATTTTGCCGCCATAGGATAGAAGTTTCAAAATCAGGTTTGACATATCGTTGCAGCGATCCAGCTGCTTGATATAAAGCATCCGGAACAGATTTTTGCTTATGGTCCCGTTCTGTAAACCTTTTATAAGGAAGGGTAGGGGAGCCAGTTCAGGCAATGTGACTCCCGTATATGATTTGGGAGGATTGGCCTCTATCGAGATAGGGACAAAACTGTATTTCTCCAGAATATTGATACTCTTGTAACTACATGTCTTGAATCGCATGGCTTATTGTTTTTTAGTTAGACATATTCCAGTTCAAATACACCTTCGACAATCAACTGTCTGTAGTAGTCCTGGGTATAATTTTCAGGTTTGCCGATTCCGTAGGCGTCAATAATCTCTTTTTTAATTTCATCGTCTAAGTCATTATAGTCGATTTCCTCGATACGAAAAAGGTCGAAATCCGCTTTTGTCTGGAGTCCCTTCTTCGCTCTTTGGATAATCGTGGCAGCGTTCGGATGTTGTGTGTCCGGAATCATGCATTTGGGTTCCAGGTAAATGAAGCGGTCCTTACCCAGATGGACACAAATCTGGCAGTTGCTTGCATCCGTGATTTCGGCTTCACCGTGTGTCAGAATCTTGTTCAGGTTGGTCATTGATATGTGATTGCTTTTCACCCCACGATAAATCTTACAAAATGCATCTTCAATCACGTCTCTGATTTCGTCATGTTTGCATTGGTTAATCTCCAGTTCCTTTGTCCAGAAGTCAAAAGAAAAGCTAGCCAACACGTCACCGCCATCGGCTGTGTTGCAAACCGTCACGTCCATAAAATCGACAGTGCCGCTCTGTACATGAACCAGATGGCCATAGTACACGAATGACTGGTTGTTGGATTCCTCTTTTCTGGTAATTTTATTGATAAGTCGGGTCAGCCAGTTATATTTATTCTTTTCCATTGTCTTTATTATTTTCAGTAGTGGTGGACTCTTTTATATAATCACGGATTGTTTGAATATCTCTAATTTCTATCTGTCCGGTGCAGACCTGTCCTTTTCGGTTAAGGTATTGGATGAATGCCCTTCCGTTTGCCGGATTCGGGAAAGAAAGAATGGCAAACTTCTTGCCGTTGGCCAGTAACCAGAATATTCTGGGAGAAACCCCCTTCCTGGCAGAAACATTAGCACCCGTTTCACTGGAAAGCATCTTGCAAAGAGGTGTGATTACCAACTTCTGAATCAACGAAGATTCGTTGACCTTTTCCGGCATCGGATTCAGACCCATCATGAATGTACGGGTGGCATTACGGGAACGTGATATTCTTTGGGCAAGTATTCCAAGGTTTTGCTTTATATTCATATCTATATAATCTATTGATTTTCTTAACTATACAAAGATAACTATATCTACTGAGGATCAGAAATTATCCGGTCTTAATATAATTCTAAACCTTCAAACCATACTATTCCATTATAGCGGCCACTATAAGAATGGTAATGATACCCAAAAAGAAGGGTATTACTAACAATTCAACCTGAAAAAATCAAATTTGAAAAATTGTTGACAATGATACAGTTGGTCATGACCTTCCACTTTTAACATTTAGCTTGAATGGGAATGTAATGAATTCGGAAATCACAAGTTTGCATAGATGGATATATATGCGGTATAAACATACAGATAAGGGAAAAGGGAACGTGGGTGCGTTCCCGGAAGTGGTGGAGGAGATTCTGTTTCTTGCTTGAGAGGAAGAAAGCGCTTAAATAGAATCAGAAGAGAGCAAAAAGAAATTAAATAAAGAAAAAGGGGAGAAGAGTAATCTATTAAAAAGGGTTCCAATCCATAAATCCAAATTTCAAGGGGGAAATCTAATTTGTGAACCGCAAAAATGGCAAAAGACAGCGTCCGGAATTTGCATCCAATCCCGTACACTGTCCTCTGTCCTATTCATTCAGCCTTTCCTGAACAGTTGGGATGTCCGGAAGATGGCCCTTACATTATTGGGAGGGAGAATCAGGTTGTTAAGCGGT
The DNA here is from genome assembly GCF_019041495.1 of Parabacteroides sp. MSK.9.14. Classification (NCBI taxonomy): domain Bacteria; kingdom Pseudomonadati; phylum Bacteroidota; class Bacteroidia; order Bacteroidales; family Tannerellaceae; genus Parabacteroides; species Parabacteroides sp. MSK.9.14. The sequence continues at coordinate 43,892 of NZ_JAHPXO010000033.1, read as the reverse complement.
AATCCTATAGTCTTGGCGAAAACTACACCTCTGACGGAACCGTATGCCAGTGAGGCGAACTGTGCAAGCAAATCAGCCGGGGCAATAAGGCCTTCGTGACTTTTCATCGCTTCTGCCGAGTCGGGCTCTATACCAAAATAAGATGCTAAATCCGCTTTCAGCAGGATACCGTTTTCTTTTGACAGAGTAACGGACACTGTGCAGCACATCACATTCTCCTCAAAATCATAAGAGAACCGGAATTTGTTTGCGACTTCAATGTCTTGTCCATCGTCCATATAGTTCTCAACAAATGTGGCAAACTGGATGAGATCCATGTTGATGAACTGGTATAATATCTCTTTGTGCATATCAGGAGAACATTGTATGTGCGACAATGGATGAATAGGGGACGGAACGTCTTCTTGCTGTGGTAGCGGCAGTGGCACCCTCGGCATATCGGTTCGTGGTGAATGGGCGGCAGACAGTCCTGCTCTCGTATTCCACAACCGGATGATTGTCTTCCATAGTAACTTCAATCAGACTATGACCAATGGCATTCTCTATCTTGCTGATTGTCTTCAATCCGAGGTTTTCCTTACCGCTGAGAATTTTGGTCACCTGGGCGGGTGTCACTCCCATCCGTTCGGCCAGTTCACTTTGGAGGATGCCTTCAGTCCGGAGAATACGGCGTAACTTCAATGCCAGTCTTTCGGAGACGGCAAGCCATTCACGGTTTTCCTTGCGGAATTCGATGTCCTTCTTTTCCTCGTCTGTCATCGGGCGGGACATCTGCTTGAGTTTCTCTACATTGAATTTCATATCTTCCATTTTTATATGTCTGCACTGTCTTCAATGCCGTTCGCTTTCAGATAGTTCAGTACGTTGTCTATTTTGTTGAACACCTTGTCTTTCAGTACCGGGGAATTCTGTATGGTATCTCCCAGCTTGATTCCTCCATATACTATCAGATAACAGTTTGGTCCCAGTTTTATCGCATACAAGCGGAGCAACGACGGGCGGTTTGTGCCATACGACTTCATGGGTTCCAAAGTCCACAGACATTTGTATTTGCCATCCAGGAAGTGGAAATATTCATCAAAACTAGGCTTTTCGCCCACTTTCATGTTGGAAACAAGTTCTTCAATATATTCTTCCAGCTCTTCCGCTTCATCAAGGATCTTTTGGGCGGATGCTTCAGGTTCATTGGGGTCTAATCCTGCATCTTTTCAGAAAGGGGTGTCTATATGGACTGCATTATCCGTGAAAAACTTCTCCAGATAATCGAGGTCGTGCCATTCCTTGAACACACGGACATATTCATTCAGGTCTTCTTCATCAAACTGTATGCTGTACAGCCAATTCTCATATATTTCAACAATCTCCAAGATTATTCTACTTTTAAGTTGATTGAATTTATGCAAGAGTAAATATTTTATCGGAATATACCAAATAAAGCCCGGAGCAATTTACCTGTGGGTAAAACATTGAAAAATGTTCCGACGGGAATGAATCTGTTACTGTAACTATTACAGCTTTATTCAAAGCTGTTTTATAACTAGGGCTATAGATGCAGTTCTGGTTTTATGGTATCGGATGATGAATGTCGGGAATATTCAAGGGATACACCTTATCGGTAGAATAATAGTACCATTTATTTTTTGTATTGTACTTCGCAAAATTGCCTCTTGAAATAAATTAGTCCGAAAAATGGAGAAATGCGAGCGAAAAAAAAGATACAAATCTATTTCCAGAAAAAAAAAATAATTATTTTGTTTCCTTTTCCTTTCGTTTCTTTCTTCTGATTTTAAAATAAACAGAACGCCTAGTAAACCGAAAGGAAGAACAATAACTAAATTTACTAGAAGTGCTATGGATACACATGTACCAACATGCATAAATGCTGTTGAAAAACTATCAAAGAATGAAAAAAGTATAGCTAAGAATGTTCCTATAATAGTTATTGCTATGCCTATGCAAATCAGATGTAATATATCTAAAATTAAATCTTTAATGCAGTATATATAATCTTCCTTGTCCATATCTAAGTTCTTAAGATACTAATTATTAATGCGAATCAGCAGTTGAAAACATCTTCAGATTCTTGATTTAAAAGTTTGTAATTCAGTTAATTATCTCATTATTTTATTTTGTAATCTCCTTGAAAATCAGTAAATTAGAAGAATAAAACCACTCATTTTTCTAATTATGATTCCCAAGGAGAAAAAGTTAATACTAATAGGTTTGTATATGTATATCTGTGATGTCCATAAGTCTTCTCTGCGTTTCCACTGCCAGAGATTCAGTAACAATTCCAATCCTGAGTTTACGGATGAGGAGGTTCTTACCATCTATCTGTTCTGCGGGTACTGCCAGAGATACTTCAACATCAAGGAGATACAAACCTTCGCTAAGGAGTATCTGTCATCATGGTTTCCAAAATTGCCGTCTTATCAAACGTTTTGCGTACGCCTAAATATGCTTTCAGAAACATTTAAGGTGCTGGTGGAAACCATGATACAATCATTCAAGCCCAAGGATTGCGACTCCATTATATCCATTGTCGATTCTATGCCGATAGTGACCTGTAAAGGGAAAAACCGAGAGGGGAAAGTAGCTACGGAGATAACATCAAAAGGGTATTGCTCCACTAAGAACATGTACTACTATGGCATGAAACTGCATATGGTAGGACAGCGTAGGGAGGGAACCTTACCTTTTCCGGAAATGATAACTCTGACACCGGCTTCGGACAACGACCTGACCGTATTCAAAAGCGAATGCGTGCCATACCTATCCGGAAAGACGGTGCTTGCAGACAAGATTTACAGCGATTTCTCTTTCTTTAATGAGAACAATCCGGTTAAAGTGCTTACTCCGCATAAAGAGATTAAAGGGGAACCGGAAGTTCTCAAACAGAGGGAGAAAGCTGCAAGAGACCTTTTCTCGCAAGCCGTTTCTAAAGTCAGACAACCTATCGAATCCTTTTTCAACTGGCTGAATGAAAAAACAGAAATTCAAAGAGCATCTAAAGTAAGAGCTACCAAAGGGCTGTTGGTACATACCTTTGGAAAGTTGGCTATTGCTCTACTTACATTTGTTAATTTTTAATTTTTGAATCAGAAAGCCAACTGCTGATTCGCATTAATAATTATGAAAGTCTTTTCAATGACAAATCACCCGAAGATGCAGAAATAATCATGGCACGTTATTACTTGGAAGAAGATGCTTCTGTTGTAGATTTTAATGAATTGGTCAGAGTCATGCCAAACTTACCGATCGATGAAATTATCAAAGGAAGTAAAAATGGGATTAATACATTAAACCCAGAAGTACAGACTTTTGATTCATGGGGACGTTATTGGCCTACTCAGGATTTGGTTGACCAATACCTTGTCACGGATGAAAAAACAGGTGAAGCGAAAGTTTGGTATGAATCTTCCCAAATTAAAGATAATATCGATTTCTTAAACACGACTGGATTAGAAAAAGGTTCAATCGAAACATTTACACGTTTTGACGGAGAAAAGAGATATATTCCAACATCTTTGGACTTGACTACCAGCCGTGGCGACTACCCATTAATCACCCATAATCTATACATAAAAAACAGCTCACCCCGTGATATAACGGATCTCATGTATATGAACCGAGATAAACGTATGGATGCTACAATTGTAAGAGACAAGACTTCATTATTAGGTGAATATTTGGAAATGAACATGGGAGGAAATGCCTCACAAGGAATACGGGCTAATGAAAACGGAGCATGGTATACCACAGCTACAGGTTATTACTGGAGGAAATATATCGTACCTCATGATCCTCTTTTAGAGAAAGTCAATTTCCATTATGTGATTGTAAGATTAGGAGAAATGTATATGAATTTGGCGGAAGCTTACTTATTAAAAGGAAATATACCGGTTGCTATCAAAGCACTGAATGAAACTCGGGTGATACACGGAGGACTTCCAGGATCTACAGCCACCACTCTTGAAGATGCTTGGAAAGATTACATCCGTGAAAGACGTGTAGAAATGGCATACGAAGAAGCAGATATCTATTACAGCTATCTTCGTTGGGGTAAATATGGCTCTTACAGTAATTACGGAAGAGAACCTGGAGATGTCATCAAAGATTTGAATGCTCCTATATATAAAATCTCTATCACAAGCGATCGCAAAGCAGCATGTATCAATCAACTTACCTTATTGAACAGCTGGAATCGAAAGTTCACAACGAAAAGATATTTATTCCCGATACCACAGGGAAACATCGACACCCGTGCGGCCAGTGGCATTATTGATAAACAAAATGAAGGTTGGTAATTATTAAACAATTAAGTCATGAAAAAGATATTTTATAGTTTGTTATTAATCCTGTCTGTCATTTCTTTATCCTCCTGTTTGGAAGGTAATTTGGACGAACTTCCGTTGTATGAAGAGGCCGAAATTGCATCTGTCAGCACAGTACGCTACCGCTATATCAGTGATGAAAAGAGTCCATCTTCTGATGAATTTCTTGTAAAAGAAGTAGACCTGAGTTATACTTCAGATATCGATTCCAATGCAGGAATCGTAAATATCTATGTTACAATATCAGAGGAATTTCCGACTGATCAGTTGAATAAATTATCAAAAAAAGAACTCGTCATTGCCGTTGCTCTCTCGACGGCAGCTCGTATGATGCCAACTAATGGCTCTCCGAAATTAGGTATTCCTGGTGATTGGAGCAAAGCCAATACTTATGTAGTCGAGGCTGCAGGAGGTAAGAAAAAAGACTGGATCATTGAAGTTGTCAGTTTAGAAAAATAACATACAATACAAGAAATACGATAAAAATCAGAGGAGATTGTATCTAAAAGCCATAAGTTTTTAGATACAATCTCCTCTGATACGTTCAATAATTATAATTCATTAGATTATACTATTCATACATTTCTCTTTTTCAAAAGAAGTGTTTGAGATACCGGCTTCTTGCCGAATATAACGAATTGATAACTTTTATGCCATAGGTTTAATCGTTCTCCATGACGCGGATCATGTCGAAGTAGAAACCGCCTGCGACTTCGGCACCCTTTTCGACCGTGCCGGTGGCGATGTCGTAGATGTAGATGACAGCGTTTGCATCAGCTTCAGTGTTCACGCCGATGTAAGCCTTACCGTTGAAGATGACGCTGCGTTGTGAGAATCGTCCTCCGCTATAGGCAATCTCCTTACCGTTGTAGGCGAGGCGTGTGCGCTGGCCGGTGGCGAGGTCGACGATAGAGTAGTAGTGGCTGTAGCTGTCGATCTTCGTGCCTGAAGCATCGTTACGTCCGTAAACAAGAGCCTTGCCGTTTCCGAGGTATTGAGCGGTCATCAGTTTGCCATCGGCATCCGGGTAACCATTGTAAGAGGCGTCAAACTCATATTCACCGGCATTGATACGAAGCAGAAGTCCGCGTTCGATATCTTCATCGGCAAAAGCGGCGAGGTAAAGGTTACCGGCTTCGTCATACATCACGCAGTTTTGCATCAACTCGCCGTAAGCACTACCGGCCATTTCGCTGTGGACAGGGGAAACAAGGTTTTGTTCCACTTCCATTGTTTCCGGAGCGATCACGGCAGTACGGAAGTTCGGTTCGTTTTTACTATCCATCGAGTTTGTCCCTTGCGTTTTTCCGTAATAGAAATAGAACAGTTTGTTGTCAGCCTGACGGTAAGTCAGGATACCGGATGATGTCAGTTTGCTATAACCTTCCGGAACAGAGATGTTCAACTCGCCTTCATCGATAATAGACATGTCGGCCGTGTTCAGTTTTGTCCAAATCACACCCGTCTTTTTACCGTTGGCAGACATAATCAGCAGGGTGTTGTCGTCCAACCAAGCATGGGTATAAGAACGTACTTTATAAACATTTCCCTTGAACGGACAATCTTTGATCACGACAACTTTGTTATCCTTGATTTGATACTTCACAAAGCGGTTCTCGTCCGACGGAATCTGGTAATAGTACTTGCCTTTTGAGATACATTCCATCGCATAATCGTTCAGCTCCGTACCTTCGCCCGTAATGGTGATTACCCCCATATCGGCAGTCAGCTTGCTGATGCTGTTGACCACGGTCGTATTCTTGGAACTCATGCCGCCATGTTTGCCTACGGTCAGGAAGAGGTCGAAGTGGTATTTGCTTTCGTCAAACGCAGGTGTTTCTTTTGTCACCGTGACGTTGCAAGTGGCTGTGAAACCGCCATCGTCCGTCTTAGCGGTGATTGTCGCCGTTCCTTCGGCAACCGCCGTAACGACACCTTTATCTACGGTGGCTACGCTTTCATCCGAGCTGCTCCATGTCACCGTCGCGACTGTGGCGTTAGACGGGACTACGGCAGCCGTCAACGTGCCAGTCGTTCCTTCTTTCAATTCCAATGTCTCCGGACCGACCGAGACACCGGTCACCGGGACTACTTCCACTTTGTCGTCGTCATCGCAAGCCGTGAACGCAAAGGAAGTCAGGGCTACCATGAACGCAAACAATGCAAATTTGATTTTTTTCATTTCTCTTTGTTTTTAGTTATTCAAATATTAATAATTACATATTATCCGGTATCGAATCGCTTACAGAGAATGTACACATGGAGAAATGATGTCTCTATACAAGGATAAAGAATGGCATGGCTCGATGTTTTGTTGCTCTATTCCCCGAAAGCATTAAAACGATGTTGTTTTTGGCAGGTCTTCTGACTTATTCCGCCTTTGAATGCCTTCCCATCCGGCTTGCGGACAGTGGCTTGTAGCATATTCAAAGAGTTTGGTGTGGAACTTACAGCAGCGGGTCTGTCCGGGATTTGCACCCGGTTCCCTTTTTAACACCTCCCCGTAACGAACGGGTATCGTGGAACCAAAAACTTGTGCAAAATTACGTTCCCCGCTTGATTTGACAAGGGGTTAAGGCTTGTATTATGGAAAAATACCTATAAGTAGGTATTTTACTACTACAGAGAACATCCAATCTATAAATTTTATAATTTTGCACCGTTTTTGGTGAAACGCCGGCTTCCTGCCGGTGTTTAAAAGGGAATCCGGTGGAAAGCCGGAGCAGTTCCCCGCTACTGTATGGTCCGTTTCGCAAGAAATCAAAAAGACCTGCATGCCACTGTTCCTCAATATCATACCGGGAATGGGAAGGCGTCTGATAGGATCGAGCCAGGAAACCTGCCAAATGCACATAGATAACTTTTGCTTCCGGGGTAAGAGGCATCTTTATTTATTTTTATTTATAGCTATATGAAATCGAAATTTTTTACTGTGGGCATGTTATGCCTGGGAGTAAGTAGTGCCTTTGCGCAAGATTTGTCCAAAGACACGTTGAGATTGGATGAGGTTGTCATCACTAGCCAGTATGTCAAACCGACCGAAGTCGGCAGGTTACCGGTACCTTTGTCGCAGGCTCCACTTTCCGTGTCCCGGATGTCAGCCCCGATGATTTCCGACCTTTCTTTGAATTCATTGATCGATGTTGCCCGTAACGTCACGGGAGTCCGCCCGAACAATTCGTATGGCGGCTTCCAGTCGTTCTACATTCGTGGTTTCAACACGTTTGTGGTAGTGACAGACGGAATCCGCGACGAACGTCATAACTTATATGCTTCAGCCCCCAATACAACCTTAGCTTCGATCGAAAGCATCGAGATACTGAAAGGAGCGGCATCCGTCATGTACGGGCATTCGGCACTCGGCGGGGTCATCAGCCTCGTACACAAGCAACCGACATCTGTTCCGCGAGTAAATGCGCAAATGAGTATAGGCAGCTGGGGGCGCTATTCGATCCAGGGAGGTGCCGGCGGCAACATTGCCCGGGGCGTCAATTTCAGGACAGACTTCTCCATGAGCGGAGGTGAAGGATGGAGACACACGAACGATCGGGCCTACAATGCCTATTTCGCCTTGAACTTCCGCCTTAGCGATTATGACAAACTGAACTTTTCCGTCAGTGCGAAAAACGACCGTTACGGGACGGATACCGGACAACCTCATGTCGACAAGGATATTTATGATGCAGACGGATCGGTGGTTTACCGGCCGGGCGATCTTCCGGAAGATTTCGACCGCCGTACACGCTACAATGACCCCTTGGACCATCTTGCAGACAAGGACCTGACTGTGTCTGCCAAATGGACGCACCAGTTCACCAACCCGGACTGGAGCTTGTCGGACTATCTCTCCTACTACTATGACGATCTGGATTATTATGCTTCCGAGAAGTTGACGTATCTGACATCTTCCGATCCCATATACAACCATTATTATATGAATGGAAACACCAAGACATACATAAGCCTGGATTCCATACAGCGTGTCGGTTACCAGTTCGCATACAAGGTCAGCCTTTTACAAAATCAATTGGAGTTGAAAGGAAAATTCATGACCGGAGAGGTCAAGCATAACTTCTTGGGTGGCTATTCTTTCTCATCCCTGTACACCCCTCGCTATACGGCCAATTATGCTGCCGATGCAACCGGTCCCGGGAAAAACGCACATCTCTCCGTCGTCGATCCTGTCTTGAACCAAGGCGACTTGAATCTGCCTTACCAAAAAAGAAACTTGGCTTGGGAATATATGCATGGCATTTACGTGCAAGACTATTTGAATCTGACAGACCGGTTATCGGCATTGCTAAGTCTGCGTTATGACCGTTACGACCGGACTTACCAACAGGCTTATACGAAAGACAAAGTCGTAACCTCCAAAGACGAAAAGGCGCATATCCATGACAATGCGTTGACCTATCGTTTCAGCCTGCTTTACCAGTTCACGGATGCGTTCAACGTTTATGCTTCGACCAGCAATTACTTCAAGCCGACACGTACGGTGGCTTCGCCGGGATATGTCTATATCGGCAATGACGGCAAGGTGATCGAACCCAGCGGCAAGAACGTGTTCAGTCCGGAAAAGGGATACCAGTATGAAGCCGGATCGCACATAGCATTTTCAGACAAGTTCAATGCCAACATCTCCGGATTCTACATCCTGCGGAAGAACATGGTTCAAAGCTTAGGGACAAAAGACGGGCAAACGATTTCGGGACAGGTAGGAAAAGCCGATTCTAAAGGACTTGAAGTGGATATCAACACTCGCCCGTGGCAGCAGTTTAACATTAATGCCGGATATACATTCACAGTTGCCAAACTGAAAGAATACGCGAAGAATGACTATGCCGAGAACACACAGGCCGGCAATTACTTGAATCTTGTCCCGAAGCACATGGCTTACGGATGGGCTTTTTACGACTTTGACCGCTCGCTGAAAGGGTTAAAGTTAGGAGTAGGTTTCAATTATTCGAGCAAAGCGTATGTCAACACTGCCAATACATTGGAATTCGAGCCTTATGCCATCGCCAACGCAATGGTGGGATATTCATTTAAAAACTGGAAGTTGCAAATGAATATCAACAATATCTTCGACAAGAATTATTATATGACTTCCGTCAACACGATCGGCTTCATTCCGGAAGAAGGACGCAATGTGAAGTTTACGGTTTCATTTGACATGTAGAATGAAAATCCATCGTTTATTCATAAAAACGCACAGGATACTGGGGATTTGCCTCAGTATCCTGTTCCTTATGTGGTTTGTCAGCGGCATTGTGATGATGTATCATACATACCCCCGTGTCGAAAAGGAACAAGCCTTAGCGTTTGCCGAAGACATTGACACGGTCCTGTTGCCGATACAAAATCTGGTGGAAGAGTTGCCGCTACGAGACCCGGTGAAAAGCATCAGCCTCAACAAACGTGCCGGAGAAAACGTCATTCGCATTTCGACAGAGGAAGAAGAATTCCTTTTGAATGCCCGGACAGGGCTTCCCATAGGCAAGTTTTCCTCCGGGCAATTGCAGCAAATTGCGAATCGATGGTCTTCCGGGGATGCGATGCTGAAAGATACACTCAACGAGATCGACGTTTGGCTGATCGGTGCATATCCGTTCAAAGATTTCCCGGTTTATCATTATTGTTTCCCGGATGAAGAAAAGGGAGAACTTTATTTGTCGTCCAGGACAGGAGACGCTTTGCAGTTTACGACATGGAAGTCACGTTTCTGGGCTTGGGTCGGGGCTATCCCCCACTGGATTTATGTCAAGCAGTTCCGGGCACACGGGCGTCAACCATGGAAAGACATTGTGCTATGGGTTTCAGGAATCGGTATTTTGATGACGCTTTCCGGAATTTATGTCGGTATCCGTTCTTTTCGGATAGCCCGGAAAAAGCATCACACAGGAACTCCATACCGGAAAAGGCTGTTCCGGTGGCATCATCTGGCCGGCCTTTGTTTCGGATTGTTCACCTTGACGTGGATATTCAGCGGGTTTATGTCGTTGGCTCAAGTGCCGCAATGGATATCGAAAGTCCACGAGCCACGCAATGTCCGGGATGAAATAAACGGTTCGTCGTTGGCATTGGATGCGTACAGGCTGGATTGCCAACGCATATTGGAACAGGAGGGGATCAAGAATCTGACTTGGACAAGTTTAGGAGGATACCCTTGCTACAAGGTAGAAACGGAAAAAGAGACTTATCTTGTTGATGCAACCATACCGTCAGAAGTCCGCCGGTTGGAAGTGGACGAAACCTTCTGCCGGGAAATGATGCAACACATTCGGGGAAAAGAGGTTCCTGTCGAAGTCTCTTTGCTGACAGAATATGACAATTATTATATCAGCCTGAAAAACGCATTGCCGTTGCCGGTCTATAAAATAAAAGTCCGGGATGCCGATAAGAGTTGTTACTACCTGGATCCGGTAGACGGCAGTTGCCGGTATTTCAACGAGAATACCCGATATCGTGTCTGGATGTACAAAGGATTGCACTGTTTCAGCACAGTTTTTTTTGCCCGGCACCACACGCTAAGGGATGTTTTGATGTGGATCTTGCTATTGGGTGGATGCGTCTTGTCGGTGACCGGAGTGATCCTCTCAATTCGCTATGTGAGTCGTAATTAATTAAAATGTTTTTGCCATATGTCTATTTTAAATCGTTTCAGTTTTTTGAAGAATGCCTTCAATTCAGTTTTAAGGGTGTTTTGTTTATTCTGCATCTTGTCACAATCCGTGCGGGCAGAGGGTAATTTTATGGAATCCGATCTGTTCGGTTCCTTGAAAGACGGTGAGAAAGGTGCCGTGCTTGTCGTACATTTCGGGACAACCCACGAAGATACGCGTGCCAAGACCATAGATGCCGTCAACAAGAAGATAGCTGAAGCTTTTCCGGGGATTGAGGTCCGCGAGGCTTGGACATCTCGTATCGTCATGCGTCGTTTGAAAGCGCAAGGCATACAGAAGATGAATCCGGAAGAAGCGCTCAAGCAGTTGAAAGCAGACGGTTATACCCATATCCTGGTCCAACCCAGCAGTATCATAGACGGGATCGAGACGGAATCGTTGCGTAAAGATATTGCAGCACAGCAACAAGATTTCAAAGAAGTACGCTTGAGCATTCCTTTGTTGTACAGCCCGGACGACTATGAGGCGGTGATAAAAGCCATTACCACTCAGCGAGGCAAGGAAGATGCTGTTCTGTTGGTCGGACATGGCACTTATACACCCAATACGGCACAATACGCCATGCTGGATTATATGCTGAAGGCAAAAGGATTCGACCAGTGGTTCGTCGGGACCATAGAAGGGTATCCGTATTTTGACGATGCATTGTCACAGATCCGGAAAAAAGACTGTAAAACGATCCTACTGATGCCGTTCTTGTTTGTTGCCGGCGAACACGTTAAAAACGACATTGCCGGCGACTGGAAAGAAGAGCTGGAAAAGCAGGGATATCACGTAGATGTACTCATGAAGGGACTCGGAGAGAATCCGGCCATCCAGGATATCATCGTACAACATGCACGTTTCAGTGCCACTCACCAATCCATGGATATCGCAAAGAAGAAAAAAGAATATGCACAAGGCAAAGAAAAATATGAATAGCTTTATCAAAAGCTATTCATATTTACCAGATTTATAAAGTAAAGCCCTAAAATGAAAACAAGAGCTAAACAAGTGCAAATAAAACCGCTTATTTACAATTGATTATAGTGTACTTGATGTTTTCAGTTGTTTTCTTTCTTTTCAGTTGATTGGTTCTTTTTCGGTACAATTTTGTTTCTCGTTTGTTTCTCAATATCGACCTTTATTCATATCTTTGCAACAGAAACAAAATTATGAAGGGATCGATATGCCACGAGTAAAGAAGCCTACAAAAGTAAAAGAGCCTGTCCGCCTTCGGACAAAGAAGCTGGCAGATGGAAGCCAAAGTCTGTATCTTGATATATACCGTTTCGGAAAACGAACATACGAATATCTTAAGTTGTATCTCATTCCGGAAACGGATAACAATGCCCGTCGGCAGAATCAGGCGACTATGAATGCCGCCAATGCCATCAAGTCCAAACGTATTATCGAGCTGACCAACGGCGAGGCCGGTATAGAAACCAAAGAGAGAGTTTACCTGCTTGACTGGATGAATACCTACAAGGAGAACCAGGCCAAGCGTGGCAAAAAGGACGGTTATCAAATTGACATCACTATACGCATCTTGAAGGATTATGCGGGAGAACGTATGTTGATGGATCAAATAGACAAGACATTCTGCCAGAATTATCTTGACTACCTTCAGTCCGAATACCGTTCCAGAGGCAAACGAGTGTCGAATTACACACTGCATACTTATTACCGGGTATTGAACGGAGCCTTGAATGCGGCTGTCAGGGCCGAGATCATCAAGTCCAATCCTTTCACGAAAATCAGCAAGTCGGAAAAGATCCGTCTGCCTGAAAGCAAACGGTCATACATGACCATTGAAGAGGTGCGTGCATTGATCGCAACCCCGATGAAAAATGAATCCGTGAAAGGTGCCTATCTGTTCTCTTGTTTCTGCGGTCTGCGAATCAGTGATATAATCAAGTTGCAATGGAAAGATGTATTCGTTGATCGTGGACAATACCGTCTGTCGGTTTCAATGCAGAAAACCAAGGAACCGATTTATCTTCCGCTTTCCCCGGAAGCGTTGAAGTGGATGCCTGCGCGTGGAGACAAAACTCCTGATGACCATGTGTTTGACCTGCCGTCCCCAGCAATGGTCAATATTCTTATCAAACCATGGGCAAAAGCGGCGGGAATAAACAAGCGTTTTACATTCCATACGGCGCGGCACACGTTCGCGACGATGATGCTGACACTCGGAGCAGACTTATATACGACATCCAAGCTGCTCGGCCATGCTGACGTGAAAATGACACAGGTGTACGCCAAAATCATCAACCAGAAAAAGGATGATGCGGTCAACCTGGTCAACGGATTGTTTGAGTGACCAATGATATACCATATCATGTCAAATTTACAAGTAGATATTTTAAGGGCGTCATCGATTGCAGATACAATCGAAAAACGATACCTTTATGATGATATATTATTATAAACCAATAAAATGTAAATCGACATGACAAGAGCTGACAAAGGCCTTCTCTCTTTTTGAGGGGAGCAAACACCCGCATCACATTGAATCGGCACAGGACGTGGCGGAAGAACTTTTCGCCCTGCTTACCGAAGCAAAAACAGTTTATCTCCAGGAGGTCAAAATCCACGGCAAACAGTATCGCCGTTATGTGGAGGATTTTGTGAACAGTCACCGGTATATTGACTGCGATAACGCGGTCTGTCGGAACTGCCACGAAATGAACATCCACATCGTCAAGGGACTGCTGACCGACTGCCCCTACCTTATCCAACCGCTTTTTTCCGCCCCGAGCCTCTCTTTCGAGGAGTGCATGGAACTAAAGCGGAAGTATGACACATCGGAACTGGCATCTTCCGATTGTAATCCGGCAAAGTTTTCATTTCTTTCTTTTGACTGCAGTCTTTCGCGCAAACAACTGGCCGGTATCGTTTCTTGCGCCAATACTTATCATCTGTTCTGTTCTCCCGTAACTATTGACGACATGGAATCTCTCTTCTCCTGCAAGATAGGTTTCTGTCTTCGGGTGAACAGCGTGCGCCGTGTGGCTATCCTGTTCGATGCCCTTCTTGAGAATTCATTCATTCAGCCTTACTGGCAATCAGTCCTCGAAAGAGGGCGTTTCCTGCAATCCAAGGACGGCTCGCACTTCATATCCGCAACGAGCATATCCACCACGCTTTCGTTGGTCAGGAACAAAATGACTTCAACCGCTTACAATATCAGAAAGTTTGTAAGCCAACTGAAGGAATGAAAGGAAGTGCTAAGAAGTCAACCATGTGAAAAGCAAAAGTATGATAACTGATATGCTACCAAACCGGTATCATACTGTCATCCAATGCTTTTAGATATTCACACTCTACCTTTGCCTCTGTATACAACGCGTTACAAACAGAGGTGCATCTCTTATTGTCTAATTTAATCACGAATAATATGTCCAACAGATTGACATTCATGGAAAGGTTGAGCGAACGGCTCACGGCCCTTGAAGCGATTATCCGGAAATTGGAACCGGTCGAGAGCTTTCTGGAACGGGTGGAATTGCTGGAAAAGAACATTTACGCGACCAAAAAGGTCTTTACTTTTTCGGAAGCCTGCATGTACATCGGGGTATCAGAAAGTATGCTGTATAAACTTACGGCCAACAAGGAGATTCCTCACTACAAGCCTCGCGGCAAGATGATCTACTTTGCCAAGGAGGAACTGGACGAATGGCTCCTGCAGAATCATGAACTTGCCGTCGATGATGCCACGCGGATGGCACACGAGGCGGCAGCAGTACAACCCTTCTTAAACGAGAAACGCCATGGAAAACGAAAGAAGAACTGACCAGAAGACGGGAATGGGATTGGAAGAGACCCGTCTGTCAGATATTCTTTCAGCTTCCCAAATCAAGGCGACGGATACATACGAGACCCCGCCGCAAATTATCTGGATTGACAATTCGACCATAGCGACTCTCGGCAATTTCAGTGCATCGACCGGCAAGGCAAAATCCAAGAAGACATTCAATGTCTCCGCCCTTGTCGCCGCTTCCCTGGCAGGTAAGCAGGTGCTGAACTACCGGGCGCATCTGCCGGAAGGCAAACGCCGGATCCTGTATGTCGATACCGAGCAGAGCCGCTATCATTGTCACACGGTGCTGGAACGTATTCTGCGTCTGGCCGGGCTTCCTACCACAGCAGACAGCGAGAACCTTGATTTCATCTGCCTGCGGGAGTATTCTCCGACAGTCCGTATAAGTGTGATAGACTATGCCCTTCGTCAGGGTAAAGGTTACGGGCTGGTTATCATTGACGGTATCCGCGACCTTATGCTGGACATCAACAGCACCAGCGAATCGGTGGAGGTAATCAACAAAATGATGGAATGGTCCTCTCGTTACGACCTGCATATCCATTGCGTGCTGCACCTGAACAAAGGGGACAACAATGTACGAGGCCATATCGGTACGGAGATGAGCAACAAGGCGGAAACAGTACTGGTCATCAGCAAATGCAACGAGAATCCGTCTGTCAGTGAAGTCCATGCCCTGCATATCCGGGAAAAGGAGTTCAAACCCTTCGCGTTCACCGTGGACGACAACGGGCTCCCGGTCATCGCCGAAGGGCACACGTTCGGTGACACCCCGAAGCCCAGGCAACGGACAAGCTTTACGGAGCTGAGCATCGAGCAGCACCGGGAAGCCCTTTCCGCTGCCTTTGACGGCAAACCCATCAGGGGCTTTGAGAATGTACTGCAACGTCTGATCGCCTCTTATGAAAACATAGGCTTCAAACGTGGCCGCAGTGTCATGATAAAACTGCTGCAGTACCTGACGGACAACCTTAAACTTGTTGTCAAGCAGGACAAGCTGTTCTACTATGACATGACCCCCGCGGAAGCAAGGCTTTTTGATGAAGAATGAAGCCGGGCGCGGGCATATATATTTCAGTTTACTTTAGTATGTATATATATAGGGAATAAAACTAAACTAAACCATTTCCGTGTGAACAAGTGAAAGAAAACAGCCATGACTATAGAAGAAGCAAAACAGGTACGCATAGTGGACTTTCTGGCGCAGCTCGGCCACCATGCGCAATACGTTAAATCGGATCAGTACTGGTATCTCTCGCCGTTAAGGGATGAGCAGTCGCCGTCGTTCAAGGTCAATGACCGGTTGAACGAATGGTATGATTTTGGGGCGGCCACCGGAGGCGACCTCGTGGAATTGGGTAAATACCTTTACCAGACTGAAAGTGTAAGCGAGGTACTGGCATACATCGGGCGGCATTCCAGCGATATGCCTTTGCCGAAAGTCCGTTTCCAGGCTCTTCCGCCCCGTCCCGTGGAATCGGATATGAAAAATCTGATTGTCGTCCCGTTACGGCATCACGCGTTATACTCTTACCTTCAGTCCCGGAAAATAGATGCTGACATAGGACGTATGTTCTGCAAGGAAATCCATTATGAATTGCGTGACCGGCATTATTTTGCCCTCGCGTTCGGTAATGTTTCGGGCGGATATGAAATGCGCAACGCCTATTATAAAGGATGTATCAAGAACAAGGACATCTCCCTGATCGGACATCAGTGCGGAGAGATACAGGAACGGGTCTGCGTGTTCGAGGGGTTCATGGACTTTCTGTCTTACCTGACATTGAAGCAGTCATGCAACTGGACCATTTGTATAGACCAGCCTTGCGACTACCTTGTCATGAACTCCGTAAACAACCTGAAAAAGGCATTGATGTACCTGCAGAGATACCTGCATATACATTGTTATCTCGACAACGACCTTGCCGGGCAAAAGACCGTGGAAACCATAGCCGGACTATACGGCGAACGGGTCAGCAACGAAGCTGTCCGATATAGCGAATACAAGGATCTGAATGATTGCTTGCGAGGCAAGAAACGCTGACCTAAAAAAAAGCGAATCTGCCAATGGAAGCCCTCCTGAACGGAGGGCTTTTTTTATGCCCTGACTTCTTCATTTTTCCCGTTCATTAAGGCGATATAGTACGATTTTATAGTACGATTTTCAAAATCGATATAAATCTTGTAAAGAAAACATCCGTTTAATACACAATTATTTCGTAGTTCGAAATTCTCCTTTTTTATTTGTGAAATCAAACTAATACAAAATTCAATATCCATACTAAAAGATATGAGATCATATTTCATTTTTGCCATTGTTCTGACGGTCGCGTACCTCATTTATTACGCGGTCATCATTATGCAGGATCTCTATGGAAAAAGGAGAACCGGCAAGACAGAGGAGGAAGTTTTCGACCTCGGCACACTGGAGGACGAAGAGAGTGTTGCCGTGAGCGAGAGTGAAACCGGGTTCCGTGTCGGCAACGAGCAATACGATACTGAAACAGCATCAGGCGGCGATTCTGCCACCGACCAGAAGCCGGCGGACAAAAAGCCGGAGACAAAGGAGACCCCGGAAGAAAGACTGGAGCGTCTCAAAGCCAAGGCGGAGGAAAAGATGGAGGAAACCACGCCCTACCTGTCTGATGGCTTCAGTGCAGATGAAATGTACAAGGCGATGCTTTCCAGGGGCAAACTGGAAAATCGTCCGGAGATGGCCTGGAAACCAATTAAAGACAAATTGTAGCATGTCGATTAAGCAAAAGATAGTATGCCTGTTAATTCTTGTACCCTATGCGGCTTTCGCCAAGAGCGGCAGCGTGAACTACAGCTGGGGAGCGGATGCGCTGGCCACGATGCACGACTTCGTGGTCACGATGATGCTGTATGTCCTGTATATATGCTACTCCATCGCATCCGTTCTGGTCATCGTGTCCGCCTTCCAGATCTACATCAAGATGAACACTGGAGAGGACGGCATCGTCAAATCCTTTTTATCGCTGCTTGGCGCGTGCCTGTTCATCATCGGGGCCTCCATCGTACTTCCGGCATTTTTCGGTTATCGCATATAAGGCTGTTTAACAATCCAATACATAAATATTAACTCAAAAACGATCAAGTATGTTTCAGAAAGTAAAACAAATGTGCCGAAAGGCAAAAGGATTCATCCAAGGTGTTTCCACCAAAGTGAAGATGCTTGCACTCACTTTGTTCTCTGGTACCACGGCAATGGCCCAGAGTACGGCCGGCGACTATTCAGCCGGTACTACCGCACTATCTACCGTGGCGGAGGAAATTGTCAAGTATGTACCAGTCATGGTCAAGCTCTGCTATGCCATCGCCGGTGTAGTCGCCATTATCGGCGCCATCTCCGTTTACATCGCCATGAACAACGAAGAGCAGGATGTCAAAAAGAAGATCATGATGGTGGTTGGTGCATGTCTTTTCCTGATTGCAGCAGCACAGGCTCTTCCTTTGTTTTTCGGCATTGACGCATAAAAGTACCGAGGGATGAAAAGCAAGGAAACACGTTATCCGGACTATCCGCTGTTCAAGGGGCTGCAACGTCCTCTTGAAGTGATGGGATTGCAGGGCCGCTACATCTATTGGGCGGCAGGAACGGCAGGCGGAGCCATCGCGGGCTTCATAGCCGCTTACTGCCTTGCCGGATTCGTGGCCGGACTGGCCGCGCTGACAGTCATTCTGTCGGTGGGCATCGTGCTAATCATCTTCAAGCAGCGGAAAGGTCTGCACAGCAAGAGAACGGACCGAGGCGTGTTCGTCTATGCCTACTCGCGTAAGGTCTGACAAAATTAAACCATCACAGCAATGTGTGGCTATATTGAATGTTGAACGCGGGTAGGTTCGTATGAGATACGGGCCTACCCCTATTTAATTGAACGTATATTGAAATGACCCTATACATTATCCTGATTTTCGTTGCCTTATGCGCGGGTATGGCCATATCCGTCCATGCGTTCGGTACCGGAGGCAAGCGCAAGCGTATCTTCCAGGACATCTATTTCTCGGTGGAAGACACGGAAGGCGTGGGTGTCCTGTACACCAAGACGGGCGAATATTCCGCCATGCTGAAGATCGAGAATCCGGTACAGAAGTATTCGGCGAACATAGACAGCTACTACGATTTCACGCATCTGTTCTCCGCCCTTGCCCTGACCTTGGGAGAAGGTTATGCCATTCACAAGCAGGACATCTTCGTGAGGAAGCGTTTTGTCAACGAGGATACCGGGAAGCAGGAGTTCCTTTCTGAATCGTATTTCCGGTATTTCAAGGGAAGGGCGTACACGGACAGCATGTGTTACCTGACCATCACGCAGGAAGCCAGGAAAAGCCGCCTTTTCTCGTTCGACAACAAGAAATGGCGTGATTTCCTTGTCAAGATCCGCAAGGTACAGGACCAGTTGCGGGACAGCGGCGTGCAGGCGCGTTTCCTGAACAAATCCGAGGCAAGCGATTACGTGGACCGGTATTTCGCCATGAACTTCAAGGACCGTATTATCTCGATGACGAACTTCAAGTCGGACGACGAGAGCGTCTCGATGGGTGACAAGCGCTGCAAGGTGTACAGTCTCGTGGACGTGGACTGCATCTCGCTGCCTTCGATGATCAGACCCTATACCAATATAGAAGTGAACAACACGGAAATGCCCGTGGATCTTGTCTCGGCCATTGACAGCATTCCGAATGCCGATACAGTGGTCTATAACCAGGTCATCTTCCTTCCCAACCAGAAGCGTGAACTTTCGCTGCTGGACAAGAAGAAGAACCGGCACGCGAGCATTCCCAACCCGAGCAACCAGGCAGCGGTCGAAGACATAAAACGTGTACAGGAGGTGATTGCCCGCGAGAGCAAGCAGCTCGTGTACAGCCATTTCAACCTTATAGTGGCCGTGTCCGGCGATACGGACCTGCAGAAGTGTACGAATCATCTGGAGAATGCTTTCGGTAGAATGGGAATCCATATTTCCAAACGAGCCTACAACCAGCTGGAGCTGTTCGTCGGCTCGTTCCCGGGCAACTGCTACAGCCTGAATGAAGAGTATGACCGGTTCCTGACCCTATCGGACGCGGCGATGTGCCTGATGTACAAGGAACGTGTGCAGCACAGCGAAGACACCCCGGTGAAAGTCTATTACACTGACCGCCAGGGAGTGCCTGTCGCCATCGACATCACCGGCAAGGAAGGCAGACAGAAGCTGACGGACAACTCGAACTTTTTTGCCCTCGGGCCGAGCGGTTCCGGGAAATCCTTCCACATGAACTCTGTCGTGCGCCAGCTGCACGAACAGGGTACAGACATCGTAATGGTCGATACCGGAAACTCCTACGAGGGATTGTGCGAGTATCTGGGAGGCAAGTACATCAGCTACACGGAGGAACGCCCCATCACGATGAACCCGTTTCGTATCCACAAGGAAGAGATGAACGTGGAAAAGACCGGCTTCCTAAAGAATCTTGTCCTGCTGATCTGGAAGGGCACGCAGGGAACAGTCACGAAGACGGAAGACCGTCTGGTGGAAAATGTAATCACCGATTATTACGATGCGTATTTCAACGGCTTCGACGGCTTCACGCCCATGCAGCGGGAAGACCTGAGAAAAAGCCTCGCCATAGACGAACGCAACCGTGACGGGAACCGTGAGGAAAGCGAGCAGGAACGGAACAGCCGTATCGAGTGCATGATAGACGAAATGGAACGCAGGCGCAAGGAGTTGAAGGTGGAAGAACTCTCGTTCAATTCATTTTACGAATACTCCGTCCAGCGTATTCCGGACATCTGTCACGAGAACCACATTTCGGGCATAGACCTCTCGACTTACCGCTACATGATGAAGGACTTCTACAGGGGCGGCAACCATGAAAAGACCCTGAACGAGAACATGGACAGTTCGCTGTTCGACGAGACCTTCGTGGTGTTCGAGATTGACAGTATAAAGGATGATCCGCTGCTGTTCCCGCTTGTCACGCTGATAATCATGGACGTGTTCCTGCAGAAGATGCGAATCAAGAAGAACCGCAAGGTGCTTGTCATCGAGGAAGCCTGGAAAGCCATTGCCAGTCCGCTGATGGCCGAGTACATCAAGTTCATGTACAAGACGGCCCGTAAGTTCTGGGCCAGCGTGGGCGTTGTGACACAGGAGATACAGGACATCATCGGCAGTGAAATCGTTAAAGAGGCCATCATCAACAACAGCGACGTGGTGATGCTGCTTGACCAAAGCAAGTTCAAGGAGCGTTTCGACACCATCAAGGCCATTCTCGGGCTCACCGATGTTGACTGCAAGAAGATATTCACGATCAACCGTCTGGACAACAAGGACGGCCGTTCGTTCTTCCGGGAGGTATTCATACGAAGGGGAACGACAAGCGGCGTGTATGGCGTGGAAGAGCCGCATGAATGCTACATGACCTACACGACCGAACGTGCTGAGAAGGAAGCCCTGAAACTCTACAAGAGGGAGCTCCGGTGCAGCCATCAGGAAGCCATCGAAGCCTATTGCCGGGACTGGGATGCCAGCGGCATCAGCAAGTCCCTGACATTCGCCCAGAAGGTCAACGAGGCCGGACGGGTACTGAACCTGAAAGCAAAACAATAAAATCAGATACAATGGGAAAATTTGATATAGACCGACCTATAGCGGAACTGTTCAGTGTTGAGCCTTACGCTCTCCGCATCCGCAACGTGTGCAACAGCCACGATATTGCCACCATCCGGGAACTGTGCCTGCACAGCAACTGGGACTTGCTTCATTTCCGCCATTTGGGGGAAAGGAGCATCGCGCACATGGAAGAAATGCTGGGCAATTTCGGATTGCGACTGGGCATGACCGAAGAGGATCTGGACGCATATATGAGATTTGAAACCGAGGATGACAAAGACGTCACTACCATCATGCGTTTCGAGGAATCGGAGGAGGTCAAGTGGGACCAGCGCCGGTATGAAGTAGCCAGAGACCTGTATGTCAGATACAGGGGTCTGTCCCCATACGAGGCTATGGAGGAAGCAGAGAAGCTGATACTGGCCCTGCAGGGAGTACCTGAGAAGAACAACCGCAGCAAGCGGAGAGGTAATATTTTCAACCGTTGAACAGAATGAACATGAAGCGACTGTCACTTGTCTTTGCAGTTCTGCTGCTTGCCTTCACGCAGCATGTCCACGCCCAGTATTACAGCGTGAACTATGACGCACGTACCGTGGCGGCAATGGCAGCCGCGTTCGGTACGGAGGTCGTGGCTGAAAGCTACTACCGTGAGCAGGTCGATGACATCCTGAAGCACTATACGGCGGCGGAGGTGGCGGCAGCCGGAATTTTCTCTTCCAAATTTCTGGAACACAAAGCACTCTCGGACCTCGGTATCTGGTGTAGCAGCACGGAAAACTACTATTACCGCCGTATCTACCACATGGTGGCCGACAAGATCATACCGAAAATCTGGGTGGTGGCAAAGCAGATGCTTCACTCCCCGCAGACAGCGATCCACTGGGGTAGCTACCTGATGAAGGTGTGCGATGAGACGAAGAGCCTGTGTATGCAGTTCGAAAGCGTTGTGACAAACAGTACACTTTCGTTCTCGGACATCGCTTTTCTGGAGATCAACAGCGAGGTCGTGCCTCTGCTGAAACTTTCGGAACTGGGCGGTATAGACTGGCAGCGGATGCTGGACGATTTTTCCCGGATTCCTGACCGCTTTACACGGGAGAACCTGCAAAGCGACCTTGACAATCTCTACAATCTGGGTGTCGGTCTGGCAACGGCCGGTGCGGGTAATCTCGGCGATGCCCTGCTGCCTGAAAGTATGTTCCATAACCTGCTTTCGGGCAAGGTCAGCGAGATTGCCAACCTGTACGACCATTACTCCGGCCTGTTCGAGGAAGCGGAACAAGGTATCGGGAACCTGCTGCTGGACAAGATCGGCGGTCCTGACAACGTGGCCGGCCTGTTCGAGTTCGGGGATTACGACCTTGCCGGCTGGATCAGTGACTATATAGACGACGAAGCCGGGACTTATTACACGCAGCGCTGGTACATCGCCAGACGTGACCAGGGCAGCGTGTCATTGTGTGACTATTACCCGCCCACGGACGACAACAGCATCCTGAACGGCGGTGAGTGGACCCGTTTCGAAACGAGCGACCCCGGTTTTTATCCCAATGCCTCGCAGCGGGAACAGGCTCTCTCCAACTCGGAACGATATGCCGGATGGTCGAGAAACCGTGTACAGCAGCTCAACAACCAGAATGACGGCAACACTTACAGCATCAACTACTGGCAGAACGCCTACATCATCAGCCGCGGCGGCAAGCAGACAAAGAAGGCTTACGCCTACGAGATACATGTCAAGAAAAGCTGGAACCATGAGGAAATCGTGTATGAAGAGATATTCGATTCCTACACTATGGATCTGGAGACCTTCAAGGCGCAGCTCAATGCCCGTCTGTCGGAATTCAACGAAAACGAGGACGGCTATGTCTATTACATAGCTTCCGACGCGTGGAACTACTATCAGGCAACGGATGCCGCCAAACTTAAAGGATGCGAGAGCGTGACCATCAGCGTCACCTGCTCGGACGGGGCTACTCTGGGCCAAGGTTCGACCCAGTACAAATGCAGGAAATGCGGCGGTTCACCCAATGCCCATACCAAGGATTGCTCCATGCAGACCTCCGTGACGGAAAATGAACTTGACTTTTCGGAATTGGATGAGCTGATACGGGAGGCAGACAACCAGGTAGCCATGCTTCAAT
This sequence comes from Parabacteroides sp. MSK.9.14, assembly GCF_019041495.1. NCBI lineage: Bacteria > Pseudomonadati > Bacteroidota > Bacteroidia > Bacteroidales > Tannerellaceae > Parabacteroides > Parabacteroides sp. MSK.9.14. The sequence goes on along the minus strand of NZ_JAHPXO010000033.1, from coordinate 20,306 downwards.
CACAGATCAAGGCACTGGAGGATGAGAACAAGGAGCTGCTGAAGAAAATATCCGAGGCCAGTGTGGAGGATGCTGCCGTTTACAGGCAGCAGTACAACGCCAACCTGACGCGTATCGGAGAGTTGAAGGCAGAACTGGCCGAGTGGCAGAAGAAACAGAAGGAATACGCGGATGCGAAGCAGGAAGCGGCAAACGACAATGACGTGCCGACGGACGACTACTACCGTATCCCGGCCATCATGCAGGACTGCAAGACTGCCTACAGTCTGTCGTGGCAGGACGGCGGTTCGTGGAACGGATACACGTTCGTCCGCAAGGCGACCATGCCGAATATAGACGGCGAGATAACTTTCAAGGCAACCATCAGCATAGCACGCAAGCCGAAATACTTCCTCGGCATCAAGATTCACCGTGCCATTGTACAGATCAGCTGGGAACTGACCTCGCAATACACCGACACGTATGTGGCCGACGTGCTGACATTCGACCCGGACCTTCCGGAAGAAGAAAAAGAGCGGATCGTGAATGAACGTATCGCGGAAATCGCCCGGGAGCATCCGTCATGCAAGATCACGACGGAATATGCCCGTACCACCCCGATGGAAGATACCTCTACCGGAGAGGTGTACCACCTGCTGTGGTCAAGTGACCGTCTTGAAATCGCGCGTGAAGTGGATTCCCGGATTACGCAGATATACGCCGACCTGGTATCCCTGGAAAAGATGATGCATTACAAGCGCAGCATCATCGACGTGCTGAAGGATGTCCTTCCGGATCTGAATATGGACGAAGGGCGACGCCTCACTCTCGTGGAAGAATGCCATGACCGTTGGGTGGAAAACGCCCGTAGCCTGCGAAGCGGGAGAAAGGAGGAAAGACCATGAAACGGGCCTTGCTGATAACCATAGTGCTGCTTGCACTCCTGCCTGATGTCGTCAAAGCACAATGGACATTCGACGTGGTGTCCGTTGAAGCCTATATCAATGACCATAAGAAGCAGCGTAGCTTGTTGCTGGCCCGAAGTACCCTTGAGTACAGCAACCAGCTGCTGCACGAATACAGCCGCAAGGAGGTCGGCGAATACAAGGAACTGAATATCGACCTTGACCGGTACACCCGTGCCTTTGATGTCATTGATGTGATGTACCAGTCGTTACGCACGGTATTGAACGCAAAGAACACCTACAATACGGTAAGTGACCGGATAGCGGACTACAAGTCGATGCTGGAGGCATTTCACGAGAAGGTGCTGAAACGCGGACGCATCGAACCCTCCGACGCCCTGCTCATCACCATCAACGAGAAAGCCATACGGGATATAGCCCATGACGGGGAGCAACTCTACAAGTCGGTCAGCGACCTGGCGCTGTATGCCACGGGAGCGGCGGCCTGCTCCACTTCGGATCTGCTGATGGTGCTGGAGGCCGTGAACAGGTCTCTGGACGACATCGAACGGCATCTGAACCGGGCCTATATGGAGACCTGGCGATACATACAGGTAAGAATCGGCTACTGGAAGTCGAAGATATACCGTGAACATACCAAACAGGAGATAATTGAAGGAGCCTTCGGACGTTGGCGCAACTCCGGAAGGCTGGATTACTAACGATAAAAGGGAAAAAAGATGAACAGAAAACTCATGCTCATGACGGTTGCGATCATTGCAACAGCAACGGCACAGGCGCAGTATGTGACCTATAACCACGACTCGCCGAAGCAGAACCAGATTACGGTCATGGAAACCGGTGCGGGCTCCCTCACGCCGGAACTGTACTACTGGGCATTACACAACAAATACAAGAAATCGGCAGCGGCAAAGAACAAACTGGGGTTCCGCACGACAGCCGGCATCAACCTCTATAACCAGACGGACGAAGCCGAATCCATCGATTCGGCATTGGTGAGCCGCGCGAAAATAGAGGCCCTGAACGTGGCAGACCGACAGGCTGATATCGCCTGGCTTGCCGAAGGTGACAAGATCAACGGCCAGATGGAAAGGATGAAGCGTAACATCGACCGTATCCTTCCTGCCGGGGGCACCCCGGAGGACAGGGAACGCTGGACGGAATACTACCATGTTTTCCAGTGCGCCATTGATGCTACCAGGGATGCCTATATGCCCAATGCGCAGCGGAAGAAAGAGTATCTGCGAATCTACGAAGACGTGGTGCAGCAGAATGAGATTCTTGTCAGCTATCTCGCCAAACGGCAGAATGCCACCCTGACGAGCAACCTGCTGAACGCGACCTCGGACCGTACCTTGGACAAAGGCAGCGTCATCAGGGAAGCCATGAGCCGCTGGAACGAATCGCGTCTCGCGGTGCGTGGCTCACAGTCGGGCGGCAGTTCCGGAGGTGACGGTGAAGAGAGTGTAAACAGGTGAAACTAAAAAGACAGACGGCAAATGGCAGACGGAAATATACTCACTGATTTCGGTATCAATCTTCTTGAGGAGGAGATTGACGATGTGATTTTTCAAACGAACGAGTTCCTCACGGACGCGACGTTTACGGGTTCGCAGGGGCCGTTCTGGTGGATACTGCAGATGTGCATGGCTCTGGCCGCCTTGTTCTCGCTTGTCATGGCGGCAGGTATGGCCTACAAGATGATGGTGAAGCATGAGCCGCTGGATGTGATGAAGCTGTTCAGACCGCTGGCTGTTTCCATCGTTCTCTGCTGGTGGTATCCGCCTGCAGACACGGGTATGGCCGGCAGCGGAAGCAACTGGTGTTTTCTGGACTTCCTATCCTACATCCCGAACTGCATCGGTTCGTACACGCATGACCTGTACGAGGCGGAAGCCACACAGATAGCGGACAAGTTCGAGGAAGTGCAGCAGCTCATCCACGTAAGGGACACGATGTACCACAGCCTGCAGGCACAGGCGGATGTCGCCCACACGGGAACATCAGACCCCAACCTTATCGAGGCGACCATGGAACAGACCGGTGTGGATGAAGTGACCAGCATGGAAAAGGATGCGGCGGAACTGTGGTTCACCTCCTTGACGGCCGGTGTCGTCGTGGGAATAGACAAAATCATCATGCTGATTGCCCTTGTCGTGTTCCGCATAGGCTGGTGGGCGACGATCTACTGCCAGCAGATATTGCTCGGTATGCTGACGATATTCGGCCCGTTGCAATGGGCGTTCTCTCTGCTGCCGAAATGGGAAGGTTCCTGGGCAAAATGGCTGACACGTTACCTGACGGTACATTTCTACGGGGCCATGCTCTACTTCGTGGGCTTCTATGTATTGCTCCTTTTCGACATCGTGCTGTGCATCCAGGTGGAAAACCTGACCGCAATCACGGCCAGCGAGCAGACAATGGCGGCCTACCTGCAGAACAGTTTCTTCTCCGCCGGTTATCTGATGGCGGCAAGCATTGTAGCCTTGAAATGTCTGAACCTTGTACCTGACCTTGCGGCGTGGATGATACCGGAGGGCGACACGGCCTTCAGTACGAGAAATTTTGGAGAAGGCGTGGCACAGCAGGCCAAGATGACAGCGACAGGCGGTATCGGGGCAATCATGAGATAAGATAAAAAACATATAAACAACAATCCTTAAAAATAAAAAAGTATGAACGTACAAGAACAAATCAAAGAATGGTATCAAGACAGACGGTTCGTGAACTATGTGAATATGCGCGTACAAGAAGAAATCCGTCATGTATCGGAACAACGTCCCGACCAGAAGTACAAGGAACTGGACGATGCCTTTGACCTGGATGATCGGTATTTCGTCCCACTGACGACTTATCTGACCTATCGCCTGCAACTCGCCAAGTTGCAGAAAAACAGATCGAAACGCAGGCGTGGCATCTGGTGGGTGTTTGTGCAGATAGTCATACTGAGACTTTATACGGAAATCACCACCAAGGAGTTTGAGAAACTCCAAAAGGAGTCATACGGAGCAATCATACCGATGCTGCACAATGAATATGTAATGAAGTTGAATAGAATAAGACAATAAACCGATATGATTATCAAGCATCTGGAAAACAAGATACGGCTGGTGGGCATTATCTGCACGGCTTTTCTCGTGGGATGTGTCATCATCAGCGTATCGAGCATCTGGACAGCCAGGACAATGGTGTCGGATGCACAGAAAAAGGTGTACGTGCTGGACGGCAACGTGCCCATTCTTGTCAACCGCACCACAATGGAGGAAACGCTCGATGTGGAAGCCAAAAGCCATGTGGAGATGTTCCACCACTATTTCTTCACCTTGCCGCCTGATGATAAATACATCAAATACACGATGGAAAAGGCGATGTATCTGGTGGACGAAACAGGTCTGGCGCAATATAACACTCTTAAGGAGAAAGGTTTTTACTCCAACATCCTCGGCACGAGTGCCGTGTTCTCGATTTATTGTGACAGCATCCGCTTTGACAAGAGCACCATGGAGTTCACCTATTACGGCCGCCAGCGAATCGAACGCAGAAGCAACATCCTGATGCGTGAGCTGGTGACAGCCGGTCAGCTCAAGCGTGTACCGAGAACGGAGAACAACCCTCACGGTCTGCTGATAGTGAACTGGCGCACTCTCCTTAACAAGGATATAGAACAGAAAAGCAAGAGCAACTATTAAACAATCAAGGATATGAACATCAAGGGATTCAGACGGATGCTGCTGGGCGAAAAGATGCCTGACAGGAATGATCCGAAGTACAAGGAACGCTATGAGCGTGATGTGGAAGCCGGACGCAAGTTTGCCAAGGCGACCCGTATAGACAAGGCGGCAGCCAAGGTGCAGGGCTTTGCCAACGTGCACCGTACTCTTTTTCTGGTCATCGTGTTCGCTTTCGTGCTGGGCGGGCTGGCATGGAACATCTACCGTATAACAGTGGTATATCGTCACCAGCCGGCGGAGAGGACAGCGACAGAGATGCAGGATTCGGTATTGAGGGAGCGGCACAGGATGTTGCAGGAAGAGGAACTGAGGGAAACCGGGACAGGAAATACAAACCGTAGCAAAACAGACTTGCCATGAAAAAGATATTTGAGAAAATCAATTTCAGACAGCCGAAGTACATGCTCCCTGCCATTCTTTATATCCCTCTGCTCGGTGCGTCCTACTTCATATTCGACCTGTTTCATACTGAAACGGCGGATATACCGGACAAGACGCTGCAGACAACGGAATTCCTGAATCCGGAACTGCCGGAAGCGCAGATCAAGGATGACGGCATTGGCAGCAAATACGAGAACATGGAGAAATCGTGGGGCAAGATACAGGACTACTCGGCGGTCGGCAACATAGAAAGAGACGAACCTGATGAAAACAAGGAAGAATATGAATCACAATACACGCAGGATGACATCGCCCTGCTCGATGAGCAACAGCAGGAAAAAGCAGCGGCAGCGGAAATTGCCGCCGCCAAAGAGCGTGAACAGGAAGCACTCGCGGAGTTGGAAAAGGCCCTTGCCGAAGCACGGCTGAAAGGACAGAACATGGTGATGCCCCCTGAAGAGGCGGATACCACGGACACCGTTCCGCCGCAGAATGTACCGGAGGCCGGCACCATCGACGAGGAGAAACGTCCGGTGCAAGCACCGTCGGCAGACGAACCGCCCAGCGCGGTAGTCCGCAAGGTGAAGACCACCTCGGACTATTTCAACACGCTGGCGAAGGATGCCCGTGAACCGAAGCTGATCCAGGCCATCATAGACGAGGACATCAAGGCTGTGGACGGCTCGCGCATCAGGCTGCGCCTGCTGGATGACGTGGAAATAGACGAGTGCGTAGTGAAACGGGGTACGTACCTGTACGCCACGGTAAGCGGCTTCTCGTCCGGACGTGTCAAGGGAAACATCAACAGCATCCTTGTGGACGACGAGCTTGTGAAGGTCAGTCTCGCGCTTTATGACACGGACGGTATGGAGGGCCTGTATGTACCGAACAGCCAGTTCCGGGAAACGAGCAAGGATGTGGCCAGCAGTGCCATGTCGGGCAACATGAGCATGAGTACCGGAACTACAGGGAACAGCCTCGCCCAATGGGGAATGCAGGCGGTGAACAACGCTTACCAGAAGACGAGCAACGCCATCAGCAAGGCCATCAAGAAAAACAAGGTCAAGCTGAAATACGGGACTTTCGTCTATCTGGTCAATGGTCAGGAAAAAAGGAAATAAAAAGGTTCGAGACAATGGAAACAGATATTTCAAAACTACATGAGGGAACGGACGGCTTTTACTACGATGACTTCCTCGCTCCCGACAAGGCCGAAACATTCGTCGGGCAACTCGTGAGTACCCAATGGTGGCAGAAAGGTGGACGCTTCGCCCTAATATGCAACTTTCTGGCAGAGGACGGGCGGAAAATCGCCTTGTTCGCCTTCCAGAAATACACCGGCTTTTACGGGCCGGGAGACGGGGCGGTCAATTTCAAGCACGCGGAGATGAATACCTTCTGGGAGTGTGAGGTCCGGGAAAACCGGAAGGGACGTTGTACTTGGGCGAGTGCCCTGCAGCTTGGAGGGCCGAAAAACAACGCGATATGATAGAGACGGACAAGATATACAACATGGACTGCCTGGAAGGCATGAGCCGTATGCCGGAGGGAAGCGTCGATGCCATCATCGCCGACCTGCCTTACGGTGTATTGAACCGCGGCAACCGGTCAGCATGTTGGGACAGGCAGATACCCCTCGGTCCGCTGTGGGAGCAGTACCGTAGGATTATCAAGCCGGACAGTCCGATAATCCTGTTCGCCCAGGGAATATTCTCCGCGCATCTCATGCTTTCCCAACCGGGAATCTGGCGTTATAACCTCGTATGGCAGAAGGACCGTGTTACGGGCCATCTCAATGCCAACCGGATGCCGTTGCGCCAGCATGAGGACATTCTGGTGTTCTACATGAAGCAGCCCGTGTATCATCCGCAGATGACACCGTGCCCTCCCGAAAGGAGAAACCATGGACGCAGCATGACGGAAGGCAGTTTCACGAACCGGTGCTACGGGGAGATGAAGCTGGTACCGGTACGCATGGCGGACAACAAATATCCGACATCGGTCATTTTCATCCCGAAAGAACACAAGACAGGGGCATTCTATCATCCGACCCAGAAGCCTGTGGCACTGGTCGAGTACCTGATACGCACCTACACCGACGAGGGGGACACCGTGCTGGACAACTGCATCGGGTCCGGAACGACTGCCATTGCCGCAATCCGTTCGGGACGGCACTATATCGGATTCGAGACCGTGAAGGAGTACTGCGACATCGCCGAACTCCGTATCCGGGAAGAACTGGAGCGAATACATACGACGACATAAGGGTAAAAGAAAAACAAATGGAATATAAACAATCAACGACATGAATATGAATCTCAAGAAAATCGGAACGGTATTTCTTCTGACAGCCGGACTGCTGGGAACGCGGAATGCACAGGCGCAGACGACCTACGAGGAAATGGAACAACTGACGGTCAACGAACAGGTGACGACCGTCATCACGGCATCGGAGCCGGTACGCATGGTGGACATTTCCACCGACAAGGTGGTTGGCGACCAGCCTTTGGACAACATTGTACGGCTGAAACCCAAAGAAGCCGGGCACGAGGACGGCGAGGTGATTGCCATCGTGACCGTCATCACGGAACGCTACCGCACGCAATACGCGCTGGTTTACACCACACGGCTTAAGGAAGCCGTAACGGACAAGGAGATACTCCCTCACGAGCGCAACGCCTACAACAATCCGGCAGTATCGATGTCAACCGCCGAGATGACGCGCTTTGCCAGACGGATCTGGAACTCTCCGGCGAGAATCAGGAATGTGGCCACCAAGGCACACCGTATGGTGATGCGCCTGAACAACATATACTCTGTCGGGGACTACTTCTTCATAGACTTTTCCATAGAGAACAAGACGAACATCCGTTTCGACATCGATGAGATCAGGGTAAAGCTCGTTGACAAGAAACTCGCCAAGGCCACCAACGCCCAGACTATCGAGCTTACTCCGGCGATGATACTGGAACCGGGAAAGACATTCCGACATGGCTACAGGAATGTGCTTGTCATCAAGAAGATGACCTTCCCGAACGACAAGCTGCTGACTGTCGAAATGACGGAAAAGCAAATCAGCGGCCGCAATATCAGCCTGAACATCGATTATGAGGATGTGTTGTCTGCCGATTCGTTTAACGCTGACCTGCTGGAGGAGGAATGATTATGAGAAAGACTCTGATTCTGATGTTTGCCTGCATGTGCCTTGCCTTCAGCGCGAACGCACAACGCAACAGCGGCCGTCTTTCACTGGGGGTCGGGCTGCTTTACAGGAACGGTATGGACGTGACGTTTTCATACGAACATGAAATGAACTACCGGCACGCGTGGGAGTTCTTTGCCAACGGCTACCTGCAGTGGGCCGAATGCGGCCCGTGCGGCCATATCTGTCCGGAATCCTTCTGGCGCAACTACCGCACCTATGGCTTTGGCGTGGCATACAAGCCTTGCGTGGTACGGGGCCGCAATCATTACGGCAACCTGCGTATAGGAGCTTCGGCAGGAAGCGACACGAAGAAGTTCCTGGGCGGCCTGCATTTCGGTTACGAGCACAATTACGTGCTGCGGTCCGGATGGACGCTGTACTGGCAGGCGAAGAGTGATTTGATGATAAAGGGCGCGGATCTGCTTCGGGTAGGTGTAGCCCTTGGTGTGAAACTACCGATAAAATAAGGGAAAAGATGAAACAGAACATTTTCAGAAAGGTGAGCCGGTTCGTACCGGTACTTGTCGCAGCAGTCGCCGTGACAGGTTGTGACGCGCATATAGACGTACCGGACACGGCTGTCCGCCCGGGACATGTCCTGTGCGAGGACGGAACGGCCTTGTCCTACACGGAATACCAGCAATCCGGGAAAAAGGCTGTGGCCGTCGTGTTCGACACCCGGCAGCATGAGGGTGCGGAAGGAAACGGCTACGCGGTTTACCTGTGGGACATCACCCCGCAGGCATTTGCCGACAGCCTCGGTATTGCCCAAGGCACATCTGCGGACCTCGCGGCACATGACGGCAATGCCAATACATTCGCTCTATATGAAACGAAGGAAACGGCTTCGCCGATGGCGGAAACGGTCTTTGACCTCTGGTGTTACGGGCAGAGCGCATACGTTCCGTCGGTGGCACAGATGCGTCTGCTATATACTATCCGGGAAACGGTAAATCCTGTCATCGAACAGTGCGGGGGCGATCCGTTGCCCCTGACCGACGGCGACTGCTGGTACTGGACATCCACGGAAGTGGCCGAACAGGAAACGGCAAAAGCCTGGCTTTACTCGATGGGCAGCGGAGCCATACAGGAAACACCCAAGACACAGGCGCACAAGGTACGCCCGATTATAACCATCAACCGGTAAACCAGAGATATACGATTGCGTTCTTTGACATTGTTGGACAACATACGATTACAAACCAGAGCCGAATTCACGCAGTAATGCCATCAAGCGACGTATGCTTTCCTCGACATCCGAGGGGGCCGGAATGGCACGATATGCCAAATCCGGGAGTTCACCCATGTAAACTGTCTGCAAGTTGCCCCAAACCTGCGGCAGATCTGTCATCAACGGGGACTCCTCCAGTCGCCGGTCACGCCAGCCTTCGGGCTTGTCAAAGCTCTGCCGGTCGTGTTCGAGCAGTGACCTGAAATCTTCGGGGAAAGCATCGCTATGAAGATACGTGAGGCACTCTTCATCTTTCAGCAGATGATGCAGATCGTAGAAATGACGGATTTTGGCCGTCAACTGCGGCATATACAGATTGGCCAGCGAGCATCGGATGAGTGACACCAATTTCTCGGTCAGCGTGCGGCGACGGTCAAGCACATTGACCTCGAACGGCTGCATCCCGTATTCCTCTATCATACGGTTGTTGCCGGTAGCCTGCAGGAACTCTGTCAGGAAACTGCAGAGAGAACGCCGCTCGAAAGGATATGGATTGGCAAAACTGTTGATTTCTACCAGGAGTTGCCCAGCCCGGATTGCTCCGACCTGTTCCGTATCTATGGCCCGTGGATAGGTGTAAAACGCCTTGTGGTAATGCGATCCCTTGCTTGTCATGCCGGGGATGACCAGTTCCTCCAGTCCGGCTGTCATATTCTTCGATGTACGGCGTATGAGGTTCTTTAGCTGGTTTCCGCTCAGTGTCCATGCTTCGGCGATGGCCACGTCAATGTCCTCGGAGAAACGTGCCCCGATGCCGTAGGCCTTGGTCAGGGAAGTTCCGCCCTTGAAAATGGCACGATTATCCTTGTCTCCGGTAGCCATAAGCGACAGCGAACGACAGATCCAATAGTCTTTCTCGATAAAGATACTCTTGATGCCGAGTCCGCCGTCCTGTACCGGACGTGCAGCCGCTTCTATGGCATCGGCAAACAGTTGCTGATTCTCGTGTAGTCTCATACGATGTTCCATTTTAATTTGGTGGGTAAAGCCTGTGCGGTGACAGGAAGTTTGTAGGTCGTGACCCCATTGAGTGTCGCACGCAATTGTCGGGTGTCAGCTCCAAGACTGTCCAGAATGGCACCCAGCAATGCCCGGACATACGGCTGGTAATTTTCGGCCAGGTCCGCCAGTTTCTCCAGATCGCCTTCGGACAGAGCGGCTATCAGCCGAGCAACGCCCCGCACACAATCGTCAGGTGATGTTGCCGGAATCTCACGGAGCAATTTGAGCGCGTCAAGGATCAGCAGCAGAGGAATGTTCTCCCGTGTGATTGCATTAGGCTGTACAAGGAAGGACACGCTGTATTCGCCCCGTTTCATAGGCCGGCGGTATTTGTTCGTGCCTATCGTAATGGCCGATGTGATCTGTGTCGTCAACCCCAACTGCGCAAATGCTGCCGTACCGGTCATATAGCCGATTGGCTTGCCGTTACGTTCCAGAAGGTCCTTGACCACCTCTGCCACCGGAGGCTTCAATGTGCCGAACACCGTCTGTTTAGGCTTGTAGTACCGTCCTTTGGCAATCTTGCAGATAGAGCCTTCTGCCACCAGACGGCTGAGTGCCTTGACCAACGCAGGCTGGTACTCCGGCAGCACATTGAAATCGGCAATGGTAAGCACCTTGCCCGGAGGCGTGGCGTCCAGTATTTCCTGTACCTGTTTAGTAATCACCATAATCGAATCGTTTTGTTCCGGATGCAAATATAAGAAAAGTCTTGTTTTTTACTGCAAAAACATGACATTTATTTTCGTCTGAATCAAAATAATCAAGTCCAACAATATCCGAGGCGATCAGAACCACAACCCAATAAAAAAGCTATAAAAAATGGAAGAAAGCAAAGAGTTACAAGGATTCTACAAGATATTCCGTGCAGTCGTCTATGTGTCGGTTCTGCTGGAGTTCTTCGAGTATGCCATTGACCCGGCAGTATTCGACCAGTGGGGCGGCATACTGACTGACATCCACGGACGTATCAAGCGATGGACGATCTATCAGGACGGCCATCTCGTGTACAGCAAGATAGCCACGATACTGCTGATCTGCATCACCTGTATCGGTACGAGGAACAAGAAGCATCTGGAGTTCAACGCCCGCAAGCAGGTGATTTTTCCCCTGACCGGCGGACTGCTTCTGCTTGTCCTGTCCGTATGGCTGTTCGGACATCCGATGGAAATGCGGCTCTATACGCTGCCGCTGAACCGTATCCTATACATGGCGGCTTCGCTCGTGGGAGTGATACTGGTACATATAGCCCTGGACAATATCTCCAAGTTCATCAAGGAGGGCCTGATGAAGGACCGCTTCAACTTCGAGAACGAGAGTTTCGAGCAGAGCGAAGAGATTCAGGAGAACAAATACAGCGTGAATATCCCGATGCGCTACTATTACAAGGGGAAGTTCCGCAAGGGATGGGTCAGTATCAGCAACCCTTTCCGCGGGACGTGGGTCGTGGGAACTCCCGGCTCGGGTAAAACATTCAGTATCATTGAACCGTTCATCCGTCAGCACAGTGCCAAGGGGTTTGCCATGGTTGTATATGACTATAAATTCCCGACACTTGCCACGAAACTTTACTACCATTACAAGCTGAACGAGAAACTTGGAAGAGTTCCCAAGGGGTGCAAGTTCAACATGATCAACTTCGTGGACGTGGAATACAGCCGTCGTGTCAATCCTATTCAGGCAAAATACATCAACAACCTGGCGGCAGCCAGTGAGACGGCGGAAACCCTGCTCGAGTCATTGCAGAAGGGCAAGAAGGAAGGTGGCGGCGGAAGCGACCAGTTTTTCCAGACATCCGCTGTGAACTTCCTTGCTGCCTGCATCTATTTCTTTGTCAATTACGAACGGGAGCCGTATGACAAGGACGGAAACATGCTGTATGCGGAGAAACGTCAGGACCCGGAAACCAAATTCTGGAAGCCGACCGGAGTCGTGCGTGACAAAGAGGGCGGCAACATCGTGGAGCCGGCCTACTGGCTGGGAAAGTATTCGGACATGCCGCACATATTATCGTTCCTGAACGAAAGTTATCAGACCATCTTTGAGGTACTGGAGACTGACAACGAGGTGGCACCGCTGCTCGGGCCGTTCCAGACTGCCTTCAGGAACAAGGCCATGGAGCAGTTGGAAGGTATGATCGGTACGCTGCGTGTCTATACGTCCCGTCTGGCGACCAAGGAATCGTACTGGATATTCCACCGTGACGGGGATGACTTTGACCTGAAGGTGAGCGATCCGAAGAACCCGAGCTACCTGCTCATCGCCAACGACCCGGAGATGGAGAGCATTATCGGTGCGCTGAACGCCCTTATCCTGAACCGTCTTGTCACCCGAGTGAATACAGGCCAAGGGAAGAACATCCCGGTGAGCATCATCGTGGACGAGCTGCCGACGCTGTATTTCCACAAGATAGACCGACTGATAGGAACTGCCCGAAGCAACAAGGTGAGCGTGACCTTGGGATTCCAGGAGCTGCCGCAGCTGGAGGCCGACTACGGCAAGGTAGGTATGCAGAAGATCATCACGACCGTGGGTAACGTGGTCAGCGGTTCGGCCCGCTCGAAAGAGACACTGGAATGGCTGTCGAATGACATTTTCGGTAAGGTCGTGCAAGTGAAGAAGGGCGTGACCATTGACCGTGACAAGACCAGCATTAACCTGAACGAGAACATGGACAGTCTGGTGCCGGCATCAAAGATTTCCGATATGGCAACGGGATGGATATGCGGGCAGACAGCGAGGGACTTCGTGAAAACCAAGACCGGCGTAGGCGGCTCGATGAACATTCAGGAGTCGGAAGAGTTCAAGACCACAAAGTTTTTCTGCAAGACGGACTTCGATATGGGAGAGATAAAGAAAGAGGAAGCCGCGTATGTGCCGCTGCCGAGATTCTACACCTTCAAATCGAGGGAGGAACGGGAACGCATCCTGTACAAGAACTTCGTGCAGGTGGGTCAGGACGTGAAGGAGATGATCAAGGATGTGTTGAACAAACGGGGTGCGAAATGAAGCACGTAAGGATGTTTGTCATCATACTGCTGGTATCTGCAGTGGCAACAGTCTATGGGAAGGAAAGGCATGGGACAGAAACGGGAACTGCCCAACTGTCCATATACAAGCTGCCACCGCTGGAGAGGGCAATCAGATGCACGAAATACTATGAGGGTTGGCATGGTGAGAAAAAACATTGGCCCTATGTGGGATGGGGTCATAAGGTTCTTCCCGGAGAGAGTTTTACCAACGACATCACAAAAGCTCAGGGAGACTCCATCCTGCGAGCGGACATGATGAAACTTTGCCGTCTGTTCAGCAGATTCGGGCGTGATTCTACGTTGCTCTCGTGTCTTGCCTACCAGGTAGGCCCGTACCGGCTTTTAGGTAGCAAAGACTTTCCCAAAAGCAAGCTGATACAAAAACTGGAAGCCGGAAACAGGGATATTTACAAGGAGTACATTTCCTTCCGCTGCTATAAAGGCAAGGTAGTTCCGAGCATCGAGCGGAGAAGGAAGGTGGAATATCTGCTGCTTTTTGAAGAGTAAAAAAGAAGGGAGAATCTTTCGGTGTATTTCCGTCAATTTTCCAGGATAGAAAAGAAATATTTCACAAAAGCGAGAGAACAAGCCTATTACCGCCGATATCCTGAAAAAAAAGGATAAAAAATATTTCTGGCTTCAGTTACTATTGCCGCTTGGTCTGTGGCTGATTGATTTGTGTTTAATCTTCTGGCTTTTTACTTGGTATCATTGAATGGAATATGGAGAAAAGAAGACATGAATATAATCAGGGAAAGAAGGATGCTGTTCTGCCGTTTCAACATGCAGTTCCTGCTGCCTTGACATTAACAAATACAGATTATCAAATGAAAACAACCCGCATCATGAACAAGATTATCATTTATCTGAGTGCCGTATTGCTGCTGTGCAGTTGCGGCAGTGCAAGACATTATGCAGCGTTTCAATATGACAACGGAGACGACTATGTAAGTGAAGGACTGTACCGCATAGTGGACCGGAAAGGGCGTATCGGTTACGCAGACGAGACAGGCAAGACCGTCATCCGTCCTCGTTTTGCCTTCGGCTATCCATTCGAGGGTGGCAAGGCGAAAGTCACCGATTCGGGGGAACGGAAAGAGGTGGCAGGCTCCGGCAGCGAGCACTGGTATTGGGAAAGTGATGACTGGTACTACATTGACAAACAAGGGAACCGGTGTGAGAATCAAGATACAGACAAGGACAAAACACATCCATAACACAGCAATAACCCCGGAGGTTCAGATGCGAGCCTTCGGGGTTAGCCTATAAGTACAGTACTTCCTCAATTGCCAAATCCGAATGACATGGCTGCCTGTTCACAGAAGCGTGCATATTCCTCTTTGTCAGTTCCGCTTTCAATATGGCGGTCTATCAGTTCTCCCAGTTCATCGAAGCAGACTTCGTCACTGAGGCACTCTATGTCTGTCCCGTTCCGGAGATATACTTCATAATAGTCCGAGCCGTTCAGACAGATCAGCACTTCCCCTTGGAAGAGTCTTCCGTTTACATGGAATTTCAGTCCCGGCAGGTCATTGAATACTGTTGCCATAAACTCCCCGATGCCCCATGACATAAGGACCGGCGTGTCGGTCATCGTTACCAGCTGTTCGCGAATTGTCGCAGCCACTCTCATTACATACTCTTTATCCATAATCTTGATTTTTAATAGATTTATATATTCATTTTATTCAAACCATTCCGGGTTGTCTTCTTTCAGCATCTCAACCAGCTCGTCATCCGGCAGCTCAAGACTTCCGGCATCGGTGAAGAAAAAAATCTCATCGTATAATTTCTCAGCCTCCTTACTCGCAAAGCCCTCGTTCTCGCTGTCGAAACTACCGGGCTGGAGTGCGTCAAGCAAACCTGTTGAGCCGATAAGGAGTTCTTCACCTTCATTTGATTTCACCACACGGCAAGAATAAGTTCTGCCGGCAAATTCCACCTCTTTCTTTTTCATCGGTCTATCACTTTAATGGTATGTTTCTCCCGTGTTCTTTCAGGTACTCCATGATACATTTCGCTTCCTCGTGCGAAGCCATATTGCGTTCGTCGTACCTGCGGCTGTCATCCGCCATAACCTTGATGCACTCTTTAATCAACCTATACAGGCTTTGCTGCAGTGTCGGGTGCATGGTCGGTATTGCTGCTGCAAATCGAGCCGGATTGAAACTGTAATTGTTGACTGCCATTTCCCAGTCTTTAGCGAGACGGTACTCTCTGCTTTCTTTGATGTCCTTGTCCATAATTCTGATATTTAACGATTTTGTTTTTCTTCCCTCTGTTCGGCCTCCTTTTCGGAGGAGCCGCTTCGGGATTTACGGTGCATCGATAGACGGTCGTCAAAGCCTCTCCCGATGTTTTTTCCTGCCAATTACTCTTTCAGAGAAAGGAAGAATTTGCAGGAAATGCACTTCAAAACGGAGGGAACAGGCTCGACCGCCTACATTCGCACCAGTAAAGTCCACGCGGCGACGGGAAGGACGACGAAAGAAGAAATGACTCTCATGTCAATACAAGAGGGAAAATAGAAAGGGATAAGGGTGGTGGCGGGGGCTTATGACGGACGGCGTTAAAACAGGTGCCGCTATAAAGGTTCCCGGAGCGGCCGATGGCAGAATACGGCCCGTGCCGGATTCCGTCATCAGCCACAGATCCGGACCGGAGTGCTTACAGCAGCCCAGGGCTGCCGTCGTGCATGAAGGTTTTATAACAGTCTCCGCCTGGCGCACATGAGGGCGGCAGTATAACGGGATTTGCCGTGAAAAGAGATGCTGTCAAAGCATCCCTTCGTCCGCGTAGCTCAGATAGCCTGTATCCGAGAGGATGATATGGTCAAGGAGAGTGATGTCAAGGATTTCGCAGGCTTTCTTGAGTTTGCTTGTGATGGCATTGTCACTGGAGCTGGCCACCATGTTGCCTGACGGGTGGTTGTGGCTGAGGATTATGCCCGAGGCATGGGCCAGAAGAGCCGTCTGCAGGATGATACGGACATCCACAACGGTCTGGCTGATGCCGCATTTTGATATGCAGGAGAGTCCGAGAAGCCTGTTGGCTTGATTGAGGAACATCACCCAGCATTCCTCATGATGCTGCATACATTCATCGTATGCCTCCTTGAAGATGTCGTAGCTCACTCTGGAGGAGTTTACCAAGGTACGTTTTGCAGCATCGGCATCCTTGTAATTTACTGAAATCTGAGGGAAAGAAAATGTATTCATAATAACGAAGATTTAAGGTGAAACAATTTTTTTCGCCCGTGCACAGCTCTGTCTGGACTTCGTGCAAGATTTTGGGAAAGAATACTATCCGCAGGATTGGAGATTGTTTCCCAAATTCACCCGGATCTTGCGTTTGTCCGGAAAGATGCTGTAACTTCGCTGAAAACAAATGTTGAGACTACCGGGGTATTATAAGAGGTCCGGCTATAAAGGTTATCCGGGCCGGCCGATGACGGAAGACCGCCCGTGCGGCCTGTAGGAATCAGCCAGAACCCGGTCCGTACTGTTTCAGCAGACGGAGACTGCCGAAAGACAGGGAGGTGTATAAAAAAGGTCAGGCGGCGCCGGTCTGCCTCCGGCACTCAACAGAAAAGCAGGACGGATTTCTCCGCCCTGCATCTGAAATCAACTATGAATTATGGTCAAGCAGCAACCTCTTGGGATTGAGGTTGTTTTTCGTTGTCCGCATCGGCTTCAGTCTGCTCTGCTTCCTGTTTGGCCTGTTCCTGCACCAAAAGGACGGCTTTCTTTTCTTCGATGCGCTGATGTCTTTTTTCGTAAACTTCATTATGTCCGTTCTCGATGTCGGCAAGTCTTTCCGGCATGTGTTTTCCTGCAAATTCAAGCAACATGTCGGCTATGGCGTTGCTTCCGTATGCGTTCTTGAAATTCTCAATCAGGAAATCCCTGCGGATGACGGCTTTTGCCTTTGGGGTAAGATTGGCCACAATATTTGTCTTGTCCTCGTTGGACAGATAGGGCGAATGTTCTCCCTCTATGCCAACGGCGGCAAAGTGTTCCTTTCTCAACGATGAAAGCAGGAAGAAATAAATCATCTTTTCTTCGTCAGCCCCGAACTTGGTTTCGGTCATATCCACTTCCAAAATCTGTTTTTTGGTATCTTCCACGGTCTTTTCCCTGGCAATCTCCTTGTTTCGCTTGTCCTGCTTGTCCAGTTTTTCAATCGGGGAAAGCTGTTCCTGTCCTGCCTGTTGTCCACTGACGGCATTCATCATGGAATTCTCCACATAACATTTGACAATGTCTTCGTTCCCAATCCGTGCGAAGAGCGATATTTCGCCTACTTCTGCCCTGCGTACAAGTTCCTTGCCCTCTTCCATATAATCGTTCATATCCTGCTCATACTCAACCTTAGCTTCCTTATATTCGTCTTCCGTATCATATTCTCCGGCTTCAGGCTCTTCGGGAAGTGTCGGGTAGTCTTTGTATCTGCATTGCAGTGCCACAACCTCATAGCCCATTTCCTTGAGGCGATTAACCGCATCCGCATTATAGCAATATGCGTCATGGCTTAGAGATAGTGCAGGATAAGCCTTAATGGTCTCTATTGCCTTTTCCGTCAAAAATGCGGCATTCATTTCATCAAGACAGCCTTTGTTGGCGCATTTTCCGCATGTTCCCTCACAGAACAATGTCATGTTGTTGGTATTATGGGGGCATGACAGGCAAAGGGTCTTGTCAAAGTTGTAGCGTTCAAGGTCTGTCGTGAAGTGGCGCTCGATGTTCTTTGCCACCTCGGTCGCTTTCATGCCTCGCCAACTGCCAAACATGATACCCTCTTTCAAGTGCTTGTCGAAAACCTCTCTCTGGATGTCCTCGCCATATCGGCAAATTTCGCTTGCCACGCTGATAGTGATTTCATCCTTTTCCAACAATTCTGCTATTTCGGGGATAAGGGAGACGAACTTCAGTCGGGTGCGGATATAGGTCTCGTTCTTGCCGAACTGCATGGCCAAAGACTGAATGTCGTGCCGTCCGCTTTCTATCAGCCTCTGATAGGCGTTTGCTTCCTCGATAGGGGTTACATCCTTGCGTTGCAGGTTTTCCGTCACCGCCATTTCTTCGGCGGTCTCGTCCGAAACATTCAGAACGATT
The DNA here is from genome assembly GCF_019041495.1 of Parabacteroides sp. MSK.9.14. Classification (NCBI taxonomy): domain Bacteria; kingdom Pseudomonadati; phylum Bacteroidota; class Bacteroidia; order Bacteroidales; family Tannerellaceae; genus Parabacteroides; species Parabacteroides sp. MSK.9.14. Next base: position 1,705 of record NZ_JAHPXO010000033.1, on the reverse strand, counting down.
GCCGGAATTTCTTCCAGTCCTGCCATGAGTGAGGCACGATACCTGCGTTCCCCGAATATGATTTCAAAGCGGTTCTCCGCAATGGGACGCACCCCGATAGGCTGGAGGACGCCCTGCTGACGGATGCTTTCCGCCAATTCCGCAAGGCTTGCTACATCAAAATTCTTGCGTGGGTTATAGTTACTCGGCTGAATATCTGCCAAAACTACTGATACGATGTTCTTCTCTGCTACTGATTGAATGTTCATTGTTTCCATAATTCATAAATTTTGATTTGTTATACATTGATTTTCTGATTACTGCTATTCCTGTTGGTTGGTGTCATACTCGTACATTTGCGTATTGTCGTACCCCCCGAACGATAGCCGGAACGTGTCGAAGTCTTTCCTGCCGGCCAGCCTTACGGTATCGTTCTTTCCGATGAAATAGGGTTCAAGCATTGTCCGGAACGGTGCGCCGAGCGTAGTCCTGTCTGCCAATGTGCAAACCTTGTCGGGTTGTTGGGGCATGATATAGCCCAGTGCATATTCGTTGTAAACTACCAATCTTATTTTATCCATGTCGATGTCAATTTTGAATTGTTTTTTTATTTCCCTCTGGTCGGTTCTTTTCCCGTTTGAACCGCCTTGGGGTTTTATGGATGCGGTTTACAGCTGTCGGTACAGCTTCATACGACGGCTTTTCCTGCCAATTACTCTTTCACAGAAAGGAAGAATTTGCAGGAAATGCACTTCAAGCCGGAGGATCAAGCGCGACAGCAGACCTTTGCATCTGATAAAACCAAGGCCGGTGCGGCGGGAATGAAGCCGGAAAGCGGTAAAAGATGAATTATAAAAGAAATGTTCTATGGAACTATAAAAGAAAAAGATTACCGATAATTTACCGGTAATCTATAATATAATAGGGAGATGTCTTCTTGAAGAAGATGACATATATAAGAGGTTGTCCGTCTTTAGTAGGATAGTGAGAGATCTTTAAGCATGACAAACTCCTCTTCAGTCTCATGGATGATCTTAAATCCAAGTTTTAGATACATTCGGACGGCATAGTTCGCCTTTTGTACGGACAGAGAGACGCGACTATATCCTTTGCTCTCAAGTAATCGAAACATTTCACGCATAAGATGGCTTCCTATGCCTTTACTCCTGTATTCCTTATATAGGGATATGGAGAGCGATGGGGTCCTGTCATCCACATGTCCGTAATCATTCATAATACGTACCCATACTGCACCGACCACTTTCCCTTCACAGTCTGCGACCAGACAAAAGTCATCTTTTTTCTTTCCGAAGTCCTCAATATACAGTTTCAGTTCAGGTAAATCCACCACGTCCTTTGAGGGCGGTTTGACTCCTTCAGGGATATAAATCGCTTCGTAAAGAAATTCTCTTAGCAAATGGTTCTCACTACCTTGCAAATGGCGTATTATATACTTGGCCGATCCGTTCATTCTTGTTCACATTTTCTTTTCAGGTCAGCTATATACCGTTTCTGCTGTAATTTCAAATACAACAATGCAAAAGGATATAACCACCATTTCTTTAGGCTAATTGACTCTGTAAAAATCACTTCCGTTCCATTTTCAGCCTGTCTGAAATGTCCCGTCCACTCCCCGGAAAAGTTCACATTATCCATAAGAAATGAATATTTCCTTAATTCCGCAACACTTTGATTTAACTTTATTTATAAGTACCTGAGCAACAAA
>NZ_JAHPXO010000032.1:0-56913 GCF_019041495.1 Parabacteroides sp. MSK.9.14 | reverse complement strand
CCGGATTCAACAAAAACTCTGTTCTAACGAATCATTATCCAATATCTATAATCGTTCGAGTATGGCAAATCATTGCAGTTTGCACTGTTGATTCAGTGGCTAAAACGCAAAAGCCATCATAATTGCTACGCTATCTCCATTTGCTTGATTCCATGCAGTATACCTACTTCCTTTGTTGCCGATAACAGGTCAATGTGCGCACTGAGACCACTGTATAAACCGATTAAAATTCAAAGATTATGGCAACAAAGAAAAGTTTTAGCAAAGAGCAATGGGAAGCTATGACTGGTACGGAAATGTCACAGTTTCTTCCAGATGGTGAAAATCTTGAAAGTACAGAAGAATCGTTTACTGGCGATGTCGGTATCGAAACTCCATTAACCGTCACGGAACAATCCGAAATCCCATCCGGCAATCTTCAAATGCCGATGGGGAAAGATAGGACATTTTCGACACCCCGTTGTCGGGTTAGCAGCCGACAGCGAAGGATGTCATTGGAAGAATACCGTACCGCTTTCCTGCAAGTTCCGAAAATCGAAGACCGCAAACCCGTATTTGTCAGTTGCGAGGTGCGTGACAGGCTTGACGAGTTTGTCCGCAAACTCGGAAGCCGCAGAATGAGTGTTTCGGGACTTCTTGAAAACATCGCCCGACAACATCTTGAAATCTACTCGGAAGAGTTTGAACAGTGGCGTAAATTATAACATATAACCGATGAAAAATGTATCTGCACGCTGCATTAGTGCCGTCAGGCATCCTTGAATCCCTCCAATCGGAGTGAGGAGTGAAACGTCTGTTTCGGGGAGGGAGCGAGGTTATCTTTCGGGATGCCGAAAAATGTCGGACAAGCCGCCATTGCACCCGAAAACCTCGCTCCACTTTCACAAGTGGAGGCAATCCGCTCCCAACGGTCGCAGATTGTAAAAGATACCAACATGGTAAAATGACTTATCACAATAAACCAAGTAATATGAGTAACAAAGACAAAATCAAACCGAGAGGGAGACCGAAAGCAAGCAGCCTTCGCAAGTTGACAAAATCCGTGACGGTGAAATTCTCCAAGCCTGATTACGACAGGCTGTGTCTTCGCAGCAGGCAGGCGAACAGGACGCTTGCGGAGTATATCAGGGATTCCACATTCAATGCACAGATTATGGCTAAGCACTCTCCGGAAGAAGCGGCCACCATGCGCAATCTTGTTGGAATGGCGAACAATCTGAACCAGCTTACAAAGCTGTCGCATCAGGCAGGATTCAACCGTACCAAGAATATACTGATGGAATTGCTTGAAAAACTGAAAGCGGTAATGAACGAGTATAAATCATCGGAAAGGAGGCAGTTATGATTGGCAAGATAAAGAAAGGAAAATCCTTTGGCGGATGCGTCCGCTACGTGATGGGCAAAGACAATGCTGAAATCATCGCTTCCGATGGTGTATTGTTGGGCAGTAACCGTGAATTAACGGATAGTTTCAACTACCAGCGTATGCTTAATCCGAAAATAAAACAGCCTGTCGGTCACATCGCTTTGAGTTTCAAACCCGAAGACAAGCCAAGACTCTCAAATGAGTTTATGGCTAAAATTGCTATGGAATACATGGATTTGATGGGAATAAAAGACACTCAATTCATATTGGTAAGGCATAACAATACGGACAATCCGCATTGCCATCTGGTCTATAACCGTATCGGATATGACGGAAAAGTAATCTCTTCACAGAACGACTTTAAGCGTAATGAAATTGCTACAAAGAGACTTAAAGACAAGTACGGATTGACCTACGCAGAGGATAAAGGTAAGACCAATGTGAAGAAACTTCGTCCTGTAGAGCGTGTGAAATATGAGATTCACAATGCGGTCAAACAGGCTCTAAAATATTCCAAAACATGGAATGAGTTCAATGACAATTTAGTCGGACATGGTGTCAAGCTGGAGTTTGTGAAAAGAAGCCGTGAGATAAAGTCTTTGAATGATATTCAAGGCATACGCTTTACCAAAGACGGACTGACATTCAAGGCTTCGCAAATCAGCAGGGATTTCAGTTTTGCCAAATTAAATGCCCGTCTAAGTTGGAATAAGCCGGAAACAGAACAAGAGCCTAAAAAACCGAAACAAGAGTCAATAATATCGCAGGAACAACTGCAATATTCACAAGACAACGGTTTGATTGAAGGCGGACTGGGATTGTTTATGCCATCAGGCAATAGCCAACAAGACGAACAGATTCCGTATGACGAGTTACTCCGCAGACGGAAGAAAAAGAAACGCAAGAATAGTTTCGGGTTATAATTCGACACATAATTATTAATCAAAGGTATAACATTAAAAATCAATAGTATGAAACAAGAAGAACTTATTGAAAGCATCTATGGGTGCTTGGATAGAATCGAGAATAAGGTAAACGGATTATCCATATCCCAATCGGAGAATGGAAATTCCGAAGTAAATAATAGTGTAAATGAATTTTCATTACAGGAGTTAAAACAAGATTTGAACGCCGTTAAAACAGAGTTTAAACGCACTTCAGAAGGACTTGCCTCTATTAAGTGCGATACTGCAAATCTCTTAAATCGAGCTTCTACTCCGGATAAGTTTGTGGAAACCTTGTCCGCATTAAGGAACGAATATCGGCAAAACCGGAAACAGCAGACCGATTCTTCCGATAAAATAATGGAGATGATGTCGGATATTAAAGCAATACAAACGCAGGAAACGGAAGAGCTGAAATCCTTGCTAAGAGCTACAGATGAAAATATCAAAGGAGGAATTTACAATGAGAGCCACCACAGTTTCAGTATTGAATCGCCTTTCATATTCTGGGGTTTTAGCGGAATGTTTGCAGCGATTGTCGTTTTGGCTGTCGCACTCTATTTTGTTCGACAACCGAACTATGAGCGTATCGACAATGATTTGAAGTATCGCTACATCAAAATGAAAGGCGAAGCCTCACCAAAACTGATTGAAAACTTGGAAAACATCTTTGAACTTAACAGGGATAACAACAAGATTCGCCAAATGCGTAAAGATGTGAAAGCCTACGAAGAAGCAGTACGCAAGCGAGCTGCCCTTGCCGAACAAGCCCGACTAAAAGAACAGGCGGCAAAAGAGCAGGAAAACAAGGCAACGTCCATCAAGGGCAAGCCCATTCAATCGGACAAACTTAAAAAGTGAGCGTATGGCAAGTATCAAAGTAAAATTCAGACCATCCACTACCGCAGGTAAGGAGGGTACAATCTATTATCAAATTATTCAGAATCGAGTAATCCGTCAATTAAAGACGGATTTCCGACTTTTTACGCACGAGTGGAACAATAAAAACAATTCTATCATAATCGGTTCTGATAATCGATACGATTTTCTGCAGTCGATTCAGGAGCGAATAAACTGGGACGTTAAGCGACTACAATCAATCATAGGCAGATTTGAAAATATGCATGTTATATATACAGCTGATGATATAATTTCAACTTTCAATAAGGCGGTAAACGAACAGTCATTATTCAACTTTATGCAAGGCACGATAGCCCACCTCAAGCAGATGGGAAAGATACGCACGGCTGAGAACTATTCCTATGCCTTAAAAAGTTTTATGCAATTCAGACAGTGCAAGGATGTGGCCTTATCGGAAATAGATTCTGATTTAATGCAGCTTTATGAAGCCTATCTCCATGGCAAAGGGGCGGTACGTAATAGCAGTTCGTTTTATATGCGAATTTTCCGGGCCGTATATAACCGAGCATTGGAAAAAGGATTGATTAATCAGTGTAATCCTTTCAGGCATGTCTATACGGGAGTGGACAAGACTGTCAAGCGTGCAGTTCCCTTATCTGCCATCAAGCGTATAAAGAACATGAATCTATCCTTACAGCCCAATCTGGAATTTGCAAGGGACATGTTCCTGTTCAGTTTCTATACACGAGGAATGGCATTTGTAGATATGGCATATCTGAAAAAGAGTGATCTCCAAAACGGCAGTTTGTCATATCGTCGACGTAAAACAGGGCAATTGTTGGTTATCAAATGGGAAAGGTGTATGCAGGAAATCATAAATAAGTATTCCACAGACAGTAGCAGTTCCTATCTTTTGCCCATTCTGAAATATCCGTACCTCGATAGTCATAAGTGCTACAGGAATATCTTGTCCGGCATAAACCGCCATTTGAAAGAGATTGCAAAACTGGTAAATATATCTACGCCATTAAGCATGTATTGCGCCCGGCATTCTTGGGCAAGCGCAGCCAAGTACAAGAATATACCGCTTTCTGTTATCAGTGAGGGGATGGGACATGATTCTGAAAGTACCACCCAAATTTATCTGGCATCATTGGATAACACTCTGGTGGACAATGCCAATGCACAGATATTGAAAAGTCTGTAAGAGCAAAAATGTTTAGCAAAAATGTATCTTTCTTGGAAAGAGGGACTTACTCTGATGCAAATTTACGCATTTTATTGAAAATTCAGCGCATTGTACTATCTATAAATTTATTGGAATATTAAAAACTATATCGTTGTTTATCTCAATAAGATAGAATACTTCTATAAATCAGCCTTTTAGATTTAGTCCTCCCTCTTTCCAAGAAAGACATCGGGACTTTCTCATTCCCTTTATGTAATTGAAGATGATTGAGAAAACAACCGATAACATAGACATACAGGAAACCAATCTAATTGCACTTTCGCCCGATTTGCTGAATACATTGCTCAAAGACCATACAACGAGCCAAAACGGTATTCAGCACAATATATTTTGGGCAACCTCGGATTATGAGCATTTGGGTATCGGTTACGAGTATCAATCACCTATTTTGCCTGAACTGATAACAGGGAATAACGGCAATGTGGTCATGCCTCGTGTATTGAAGCATAAGGTAACACAGACCATGCGTTCCCATGAAATGGCCGAAGTGTTTACCCCTTCGTGGATATGCAATGCACAAAACAATCTGATAGACGAGGCTTGGTTTGGCAGAAAGGATGTATTCAACAAGGAGATAACCGTAGCCGATGGTACAAACACTTGGCAGGTCAATGAGGAAAAAATTACTTTTCCTGAGGGCAAGACTTGGAAGGACTATGTGCGTGAGAACCGTATGGAAATCACTTGTGGCGAGGCTCCCTACCTCGTGAGTCGTTACGATACCACTACAGGGGAGTTTATTCCGGTGGAGAGGCGTATTGGATTGCTTGACCGTAAGCTGCGTATTATCAGCGAGAACGCTACTACTTCTGGTGAGTGGCTGAAAGCCGTACAGGATGCCTACAAGAGTATCTATGCCTACGAATGGCAAGGTGACAATCTTCTGCTTGCCCGTGAATCCCTTCTTTTCTCTTTTATTGAGTATTACCGCAACAAGTTCGGGAAAAACCCTCTATTGAAATCCGTTAACTACATCGCTTACATCATTTCGTGGAACGTATGGCAGATGGACGGATTAAAAGGTGTCATTCCAAATAGTTGCGGAGAACGTAGGGAAGTTGTAGCCGACCTGTTCGGGACTAACGAAGTGGTCACCCAATGTGAAGGATGTCTGAAAGATGACATCCGCAGGCACAATGGGGTCTATTGCCAAATCAAGGACTGGCATGCCACCGACAAGGCAACAGGCAAAAAGGGAAAACGAATCCGATTTATAGACCTAATAAAATAGTGCGGTATGAAATTCACATCTTCACTAAAGTTAAAACTGATATATGTGTTCCGCATCAACGATGCTGCGCACAGTGGATGTCTGAAAGTGGGAGAAGCCACTTGTGATAATGACAATGTTTTCGGTCTTGCTCCCAACAGCAAAGCCCTCAACGAGTCTGCCAAGAAACGTATCAACCAATATACGCAAACGGCAGGTATCGCATACGACCTCTTATATACGGAACTTACGATATACAACAGCAAGTATGGTTTGTGTTCTTTCAATGACAAGGAAGTGCATAGCGTGCTGGAGCGTTCAGGTATTAGGAAAAAGATATTTGATACCGAGAACAAAGCCAACGAGTGGTTTATTACCGACCTTGAAACAATTAAACGGGCGATAATAGCCGTAAAAGAGGGGCGTGAATCATTATCTTCTGCTGAGGTTTCACACGACAAAAGTCCTATTGTATTCCGACCGGAACAGCGTGAAGCCATAGAAAAGACTAAAAAGCAGTTTAAGAAAGGAAACCAAATGCTGTGGAACGCCAAGATGCGTTTCGGTAAAACGCTGTCTGCATTACAGGTAGTGAAAGATATGATTTTCAGCCGAACCTTGATTCTTACCCACCGCCCAGTAGTTGATAGCGGTTGGTTTGAGGACTTTGGCAAGATATTCTATGATAGGCGGGATTTTGCATACGGCTCAAAGAATAACGGTGACAGCCATATTTCGCTGGAAACAAGAGCTAAACAAGGACAATGCAAATATGTTTACTTTGCTTCCATGCAAGACTTGCGTGGTTCTGAACTTGTAGGCGGCAACTTTGATAAGAACAATGAAGTGTTTGCCACCGCTTGGGACTGTATCATTGTGGACGAGGCGCACGAAGGTACACAGACGGAATTGGGCAAGGCTGTAATGCAGGAACTTACGAAGGATCAAACCAAGATTCTGCGTCTTTCCGGCACTCCTTTCAATTTGTTGGACGATTTCAAGGAGGATGAGATATACACTTGGGACTATGTGATGGAGCAGCGAGCCAAAGCGTCTTGGGATGAACTGCATTTTGGAGACCCTAATCCATACGCCTCACTGCCTACCATGAACATTTACACCTATGACCTCGGACGATTGCTCAATGAGTTTGTTGATGAAGATGTGGCATTCAACTTCCGTGAGTTCTTCCGTGTAAATAATAGTGGAACTTTCGTTCATGACAAGGATGTAAGTGCTTTCTTGAATCTTATAACCAAAGAGGACAAGGAGAGTTGCTATCCGTTTGCGAATGAGGAATACCGCAACATCTTCCGTCATACCCTGTGGATGCTGCCGGGAGTGAAGGAGGCACGGGCAATGAGTGCCATGTTGCAGACACATCCAGTATTCCAACATTTCAAGGTGGTGAATGTTGCCGGCAATGGAGACGAGGATGAAGAAAGCAAGGATGCACTTGTGGCGGTAGAAGAAGCCATTGGCAAAGACCCTGACGCCACTCGTACCATAACCTTGTCTTGTGGCAGACTGACAACGGGTGTCAGTGTTAAGGCTTGGACTGCAGTGTTTATGTTGTCTGGTTCATATAACACAGCTGCCTCCAGTTATATGCAGACCATTTTCCGTGTACAGACTCCTGCCACTATCAACGGAAGAGTAAAAGAGCAATGCTATGTCTTTGATTTTGCTCCAGACAGGACATTGAAGGTGATAGCCGAAACAGCCAAGATTTCATCCAAGGCAGGAAAGACCAGCGGCAATGACCGTAAGATTATGGGCGAGTTCCTGAACTTCTGCCCGATAATATCCATCGAGGGTTCCAAGATGAACCAGTTTGATGTGCCGAAGATGCTAGAACAGCTCAAAAAGGTTTATGTGGAACGGGTTGTACGTAATGGTTTTGAAGACAGAAGTCTGTATAATGACGAGTTGATGAAACTTAATGATTTGGAATTGCAGGAGTTCGATGACCTCAAAAAGATTATCGGTCAGACTAAAGCCATGCCCAAGACGAATCAAGTGGACATTAACAATCAGGGGCTGACTGATGAGCAATACGAGGAACTTGAAAGTCTTGAAAAGAAATCCAAGAAGAAAGGCAAGGACAAACAGCCTTTGACAGAGGAAGAGAAGCAACGTCTTGAAGAACTGAAAAAGAAAAAGAACAATCGGGAAGCTGCCATTTCCATTCTTCGGGGTATCTCTATCCGTATGCCTTTGCTGATTTATGGAGCGGAGCTGAAAGACGAATCTCAAGAAATCACCATTGACAACTTCGCTTCACTCATCGACCCTCAATCGTGGGAAGAGTTTATGCCTAAGGGTGTTACCAAGCAGAAATTCAACAGCATCAAAAAATACTACGATCCGGAGATATTCTGTGCCGCCGGAAAGCGTATCCGTGCTATGGCTCGTGCTGCCGACAAACTCAGTGTGGAGGAACGCATTGAGCGCATAACGGATATTTTTAGCACATTCCGTAATCCGGACAAGGAAACGGTGCTTACTCCTTGGCGTGTGGTAAACATGCACCTTGGCGACTGCTTGGGTGGATACAACTTCTTTGAAAAGGGGTATGAAACTACACTGCACGAACCTCGTTTCATCGACAAGGGCGAAGTGACCGCCAATGTATTTGCCGAAGATTCTCGTATTCTTGAAATCAACTCAAAGTCGGGGTTATATCCTCTCTATATGGCATACAGCATCTACCGCACACGTGTCAAAAACTCGCTGTTTTCGGTGTCAAGCATTGAAGACGAACAGCGGATATGGGACAAGATAGTCGCAGAAAACATCTTTGTCATCTGCAAAACTCCGATGGCAAAGAGTATCACCAAGCGAACCCTCATCGGTTTTCGTAAAGCAAAGGCAAACACCAGATACTTTGAGGACTTAATCAATCAAATCAAAAACAAGCCTGAACACTTTATCAAGCAGATTGATAAATTCGTTTCAGAAAGAACAGGGATAAAGAATATGAAATTCAATGCAATAGTAGGGAATCCTCCGTATCAAGAGGTTGTTGCCCAAAAGGAAACAACCAACGGACAAAAACGTAGTTCAAGTATATTCCAACATTTTCAAACAATAAGCGACCGATTGGGTAGATATACTTCACTAATCTATCCTGGTGCAAGATGGATTCATCGCTCAGGGAAAGGGCTTGAACAATTTGGCCTTTCGCAAATCAACGATCCTCATTTGTACTTTTTGAAATTCTTTCCAGATTCAACGGATGTGTTCAAAGAAGTAGGTATTGCAGATGGCTTGTCTATTGTTATGAAAGATATATATAAAGAAAGTAGTGGCTTTAAATATATCTATTCTAAAAATGGGAAAGAAATAGCAGTTGATGCTGATAATCCTAAAGAAGATTTATTTCCATTAAATCCTCTTGATAATGAAATCGTTTCTTGTTTAGATGCCATTATTAGTAAATACAAAAGTTTACACGAGTCAGTCTTGTCTCAGAAACTATTTTCTATAGAAAGCGACTTCGTAGAACGACACCCCACACTTGTAAGAGAGTACAGTGAAGGAGACTATTTCAATTATGAATCAGAAATAAAGTTATTTACCAATGATAAAGCAGGTAAAAGCGGTAGAGCTAAATGGTATATCGCAAACAAAGGTGTTATTACAACGGGACTTGAATATTTGAACAGATGGAAAGTGATAGTTTCAAGTGCCAATGCCGGGGGACAAAAGCGTAGCAATCAAATCGCCATCGTAGATAACCATAGTGCATTTGGGCGATCTCGCGTGGCATTGAAAACTTTCGCCACAGAACAAGAAGCCAAGAACTTCTTCAAATATGCTACAAGTGAAATTATTCGCTTCGCCTTTTTGCTTACAGACGAATCCTTGACCTCTTTGGCAAAGAAAGTGCCAGATTTATTGGACTATTCCGATGCCAATGGCATTATTGATTATTGTGGCGATGTGAATGCCCAACTTTATAAGGAGTTCGGCATTGATAATCGGAATCAACAATATATAAAAGAAGTACTTGCCTCAAAACCACTTTAATTGGGGAGTATTGCGTCTTGACTCATTCTATACCCCCCTTAGTTAAATGGGCGGAAACTTATAAACTTGTTTCCGCCCAAGGTTTTTGATGTACTAATCTATAAAAGTCAATTCACCTTGCAGGTTGATATTACGAATATCTATGTCCACCCCAGCCAAGGCTCTCCTAATATTTTCATCTGCTATAGACTTGGGGACTGCCAATGCCAGAAATTGCCTAGCCCTCGAACAAGCTACATATATCATTCGCTGACTTTCAGTCATGACTTTAACTGCACTGCGTGGAAAATCATTCAGCGAAACACTTTGTCCCCTGCTATCAGACGACAGGAACAGAAGTACTGCATCCAAAGTTGCTCCCTTTGCAGCATGTATCGTATCTATACTTTTATGGTATTCACTGCCCTTATTATTTGATTGGTGATATTGCTCTACAGGCGCATCTGCCATCTCCTTCATCTTATATCCCGTTTGCCTTTGATATGGAACAAAAACAGGTCTCTCTTCAAGTTCCCAATAATCCTTTAATAATGTACAGGTCTGTTCTGACCAGTCTTTGAAACTCAATGAAAATGCAGGTATTTGTTTTAGAAAACTAAATATCCTTGTATTCCAGTCCACATTACGTTCAATTTCTTGCACGAACTTACGCCTTGCTTCAGGGTTATTACCAGCCAAAAGTTCAGCTAATACAAGTCTTATTTTCCTAAAAGCATAGTCCATATCTCCCGAATCGAATGCGAAGGCGGCATCTATTATCAAATAAGGCAGATGTTGTTCTGCTTTCCAGTACTTGAAATCGACATCCTTAACACCGGCTAATTTCTTACACTTATTTACTCCACGTGCTAATATAATTCTACTTGGCAAATCATTATTTTCACAAACTTGGTGGAAATTCCGAATAATATCCCTAACATTCCCGTCATCATACTTATATACTACGATGGGAATTTCTTTATCCTCCACACCATGTGAAGTAATAGCCGGCACATCGCTTGATTTCAGTTTACTATACAAATCTATTATACGTTGGTTAGAACGTCTGCATTCAGATAGTGGCAAAACGTTCCATCCACCTTCTTTCATCATGCTTTGTAGCAACTCTGGTCTCGCATTGTTAAATCCATAGATAGACTGACAAATATCTCCCACAAATTCAAGATTTTGCAAACCGGCTCTCTTTAACAGCTTGAAAAACTCAAAATGCAGTTCAGAATTATCCTGTGCCTCATCAACGATGACATAAGGGAAACGCATTACAAGTGCTTTGGCTATACCTTGATGATGCTCCAATATATCACATGCCATCCATAGTGCATCGCTGCTTGAAATAAAACCTTTTTCTAAACGATATGTAAAAGCTGCATTGCAATAGGCAATTTCATTTGCATCAATCACTGGTTTGTGCTTCCATTTAAAGGCCGTCTTGTCTCTTGATACTAATGATGGATTCTTACGGCGCATCAGACTTGCGTAAGTTCGGAGTGCCATCACTGGGTATTGCTGCCATTTACCGTTTATCTGAATATTGTTATAATAAATCCGATCTAGTATTTCTGTTTCGTTCACTACTATTGGTCGCTTTTTACATTCATCACATAGATACCAAAACGGAAGCACTACATACTGCATAATAAAACTATCAATAGTCAACACTTCATTGGGGTATGTCAACCTTTCATTATGCATCTCCTTATATTTTTGTTTTAACTCAGCACAAGCCTTATTGGTGAATGACAGGCAGGCAAACCCTGTATGCGTGCCATAATGCTCTTCACAATGATGTGACACTGTTAAAAGTTTCTTCACTATGCTCGTAGTCTTGCCACTACCAGGACACGCTGTTAGTATTGTATAACCACGTGCATCAAGATATACTTGTCGTTGCGGTGTTATATCGTAATCCATACTCATGGTACTAAATGAGTTATTGCATCTTGAATATATGGAGGCAAAGTGAACTTAATGTCACCTCCTATTCCTTTTTTATCTAGTAAGAATGAATTTAATGTTTGAGCAAACTCAGCCTTACTTGGCAGACATTTCCACATTAGCAATGCAACATTCTGCTGTTCCACTTCGCTCATTTCTCCCTCTCCAAGTCCTGTCATGTAGGAATCCACCTTGTTTATACCTTCTATATTCTCTTGTTTAATCAATTCGTAAAGCCAAGTCTCTCTCGTTGTCTCTTTATTCGCGAAAACATTTGCTTTACATATTTGATATTCAAGTGTTTTCTTTCCAGAACATACCTTAATACCGTCTTGATGATTAGCCATAGCTTTCAAATTATCAATGCGGCCATTCATTTTACCATTATTAATCCCATCTCTAAGGGTATGCAGTTTTGTATAATTATCTTTTACCAACTCATCTAGATTATATTCCTTATACTTAGAGTCAGTAAATTGGTCCTCATCCGTTACAAATGCCGCTTTCATTGGCAAACGCTTCGCCTTATGAGAAGAATTAAATAACATCAAGAACTGATAGAAAGCAGTTCCATCCGTATCAACAATCTCAACTTGATTGTCAATCAGTGATTTGTCAATCAGTTTAGAGAATGTCTCAACTAATTGGCACTCTGAGATACCCTCAATAAACATACAACCAGACGAGAATAACAACTGTGAACGAGTAACGTCAAAATATCTAGATATCATCTTTCTATAGGATACAACTTCTTCGACCTTTAAGGGTCTATTGTTCTTAGCAACATCCCGAATAATATTTTCTGAATGCCGTTCTTTAAAACAATTACCCACATGATAAGCGTCATTATCTTTCAGCAGAATTATATTTTCCAGTGGTATTCTTGATGTTAAAGTCGGCGAATGGGTTGTGATAAATGTCTGGCTATTTTCACTTGCATCAGCATCTTTAAGGAAGTTATATAGATTAACCTGTAGTTGTGGGTGTAGATGGGCTTCAGGTTCTTCTATCAGCAATGCATATATACTCACATTGTCATCCACATGACAATCTTTAATGTCACTCAATACCGAAGCTATGTATATCAGATTGTTATACCCAAGGCTATTTTGAGTCAACACAAATCCTTTCTTGTCATTTTGTGAATATGGCAAGAATGGTTTAATGATATTAACAATATACTCAATCCTATTCTGCTCTATATGCAACTCTACATCTTTAAGGTCTGACCTATTTATCTGGGTCAGGTTGTCGTTTATGCCAGTTTGCGTTTCCATTACTTCTTGTCTCTGCAAAAGCTGAACATTTGCGTTATCAACTATGCTTTTCACATCATCCTCCGAACCTGCTCTATTAATCTTTCTTTTAATCACCCGTCCTAATAGGTTATTACGTGTGCTCATCAAATCACGCGTACTATCGCGCAATGCTCCCAAATAATAAGGATGAAAATAATGAAACGTATTCCAATCTGCACGAATACCATTCTCCTCTTTACCTGTTATGTATGAGGAATAAATTCTTCCCTTCTCCTTCATCTCGAAACTCAGGTGAACCCTAGCAACCATAGAGCCATCGTCTTTTTTGTCCAGATATTGATAAAATGCCCCTTCTTGCTGTGCTGATAATCCTTCAAATAGGTAACATATATCTATTCTTGTCGAGGTGGTTGCCGTTGTTGTCCCATCGGGGTTTTGTGTAAATTCAACATGAAAATCCTCTTTTGTTATCTCTATATCTCGGTTCGGTTCTCCCCACGAATAAAACAATCTGATAGCATCCACCAAAGATGTTTTAAGCTGTCCGTTAGATCCGATAATAACATTCAGTTTTTTATCAAATTTCACCAATAGTTCTTTGATACCTCGAAAGTTCTTTATATAAATCTTACTTAGATACATAAGTCTATTATATCGCTAAATTATTTAATAATTTTACCACTTTGTGTATTTCCGAATATGCCTTCAAATCCTCAGGAGACTCTTGACATAATTGGCATAGCTTTTCTGAATTTGCCATCGCCCGTTCCAAATCACCATTCTCTGTCAAGTACTTATAGAGGTTGGTGCGTATGAAATAGCGTTTGGTCTTTTCATATCCCGCCATATACTTCTGCAATTCAGGCAACAGTTGCTCATAACTCTCGTATCGCCGACAAACCACATTAGGCAAGAAGTGGAGCAGAAACCAAAATTCCGTGCAAGGATTCGTTTCTACAAACATCACCTTTCCTGCATATTTCTTTTTGCTATACTCATTCTTTGCTCGCTGATACAACTGCATTTCGGAAGGATATTGATACAGCCTATCCATATCAAACAGGCATACAATGAAATCATACTGCTTGTTCAAGTAGGATTCAACCAGTTTTAGCATATGATTGATGTCACTATGCTGTGGAAAGTCTGGCGCAACCTTGAAAGGATAACGACACGCTACCCTCAAAGAGTCGAAATAGAACCATTCTGTTTCTCCCTCGCCTATGATGGCGATACTTTTTGTTACTGTCCGCCTCATAACATTAGTCATTTAGGTTAATGTATTGACTGCCAAGGAATGGTAATTTCACCAGTTTCCCTTGCTTGTAGGCATTGTACGGAGACAGGTTCTTATGCAATCCCAAGGATGAGAGGCGCACTATTTTAGTTTCTCCCAGCTCGTCTTTATCGGTGAACCATATCGTATCACGACGGATAAAATCCTCGTTGAGAAGATTTATATCATGTGTCGTCAGGAGCATTTGAGATGTTCCGTCGCTGTTTGCCAAGAATACCTTTATGAAATAAGCCAGCAACTCGTAATGAATACTTGTTTCCACTTCATCGATGGGTACAAAACGATTGGTTTTTAACAGGAAATTCAGGATTACTGCCATTCCCAAGAATCTTATAGTACCATTGGACTCGTATTCCTCGGACAAGTCATATAAACTGTCTCCAGCCTTGTGCTTGAAAGTCAGTTCTGTATTTGTGATTTTACCCTTTCGGAGCATCTCTGCTTTTGCATCATCTTCAATAGGGGCGTTTTGAATCAACTGCTCTAATTCTGGAGAAATCAGTTCTTCTTCCTCGCGCAAGATAACATCCTCTATATTAAAATCGGAGGCCTTCAGGAAGTCCAATACAAACCTCTTCAAATCCCCAGTTTCGTCCTTATCCAAACGTGATTTTACATATCCCGACAGCAACATTCCCGGAGCCAATACATCCTTTATCTGTGTGGCAAAGTAGTCGTACACATCATTCAGTTTGGTTCGCTCCACATTGCTTTTGCCAAATGCAGCAAGCACACTACAATTATTTATGGTATTGCCAGAAATGACGTCTTGGCTTTTTTTTGTCATTTTCAAATTCGCACCAAATTCTATGGTTGTCGAGTCTGTATCGGCATCATAACTACGGCTATACAATTTGGTAGGACGAATAGACTCATAAACGACCAATGTCTCGGAATAGATGTATCTCTCATCCAATTCAAAACTAAGGATATATTTGGATTGGTTGATATAGAACACCATTGACATCTTTGTCTTTTCATTCCTTGATGTATCGTCCAGCATGAAGGGAACAACTCCTGTTTTTGCATTACGGTCTTTAGGCATTCTCAGAACAAGCATCCTGAAAAAACCAATAGCGTTCAATATATTGGTTTTTCCCGAGGCATTTGCACCATAAATGACTCCCAACTTTAGCAACCTAACGCCATCCTTCACTTCATACGAATACTCATCGGACATGAATGTGTCTGATGAAGGTTCAAAACTGATTTTTTGAACCGACTTAACGGAGAAATAATTCTCAATACTGAACTCTGCTATCATAACCGTTGCGTTTATCTTGTTTTGAGTGCAAAGATATACATAAAATATCGTATGATAAAATTATAACCAAATATATTGTAATTAAACTACAAAATCTGCAATTAAAAGCAGAATTTCTATTTTTATGATTCGTGAAAATACCACCAAATATGATGATTAATTTAGATACGGCATTGAACATTCGGAAAATAATTGTATCTTTGTCATCAGCTAATCATTCCACTTCAATTTGAAGCAAGATGAAGAAGATAGCACGTTACAAATCCATTACCTATTGCCATAAAGTAGATTTGTAAATTACTGAAAAATAGGGATATACTACTAAGCAAAAGAATTGTCTCCAAATCATTACCCGCCGAATGGTGATTTTTAACACACCGTGTTGTATTTGGCAGCTTGTGGCACAGGTTGGCATATCAAGGTCTAACTCGTTGAGTAATAACTTTGCAAACAAAAAACGAGTATGGCAAGAAGCACATTCAAGGTTCTGTTCTACGTGAACGGCAGCAAGGAGAAAAACGGTATTGTCCCCATCATGGGACGAGTGACAATCAACGGGACTGTGGCGCAGTTCAGTTGTAAGCAGAACATCCCGAAAACGCTTTGGGACGTGAAAGGAAACAAGGCGAAAGGCAAGAGCCGCGAGGCACGAGACATCAACCTTGCCCTTGACAACATCAAGGCGCAAATCATCAAACATTACCAGCGCATTTCAGACCGCGAGGCATTTGTTACGGCTGAGATGGTGCGCAACGCCTATCAGGGAATCGGCAGCGAGTATGAGACGCTGCTAAAAGCATTCGACCGTGAGAACGAAGTGTTCAAGAAACGGGTAGGCAAAGACAGGGTAATGGCTACCTATCGGGCACGTGTACGGGCAAGAAACCATGTAGCCGCCTTTATCAAGTCGTTTTACAGACGCAGCGATATGTCCATGTTGGAACTTACTCCCGATTTCATCAAGGAGTTCGCCGCATACCTCTCGACTGAAGCCGGATTGCGGAACGGTTCGATATGGGCAAACTGTATGTGGCTGAAAGGCGTGGTCATGAAAGCGCATTATAACGGGTTGATACCGCGCAATCCTTTCATCCAGTTTCATATCAGCCCCAATGTGAAAGAACGGGAATATCTGACGGAGGATGAACTGAAAGCGGTCATGACACATGAGTTTGCAGACAGCAAGCTCGCATACATCCGTGACATTTTCATCTTTGCCAGTTTCACCGCCTTGTCATTCGTGGACATTCAGGAACTGACGAATGACAACATCGTGGAGGTGAACGGCGAGAAGTGGATATTGTCCAAACGCCACAAGACAAAAGTCGCCTTCCAAGTGAAGCTGCTGGATATACCCTTGCAGATAGTCGAACGCTACCGACCGATGCAGAAAGACAATCGTATATTCCCCGGCTTGAACTATTGGTCTATCTGCAAACCGTTGAAACGGATGATAAGGGAATGTGGCATAACCAAGTCAATATCATTTCATTGCAGTCGTCATGGCTTCGCAACATTAGCTTTGAGCAAGGGGATGCCCATTGAAAGCGTAAGCCGTGTGTTGGGACATACGAATATAGTCACGACCCAACTCTACGCAAAGATAACCACGCAGAAGCTCGACAACGACCTGACCATGTTCGGCGACAAACTGAGTAAGACGTTTAACGGAATAACGATGTCATGAGTATGAGAAGAAACAGCATAACAGTGAATGAATCCGGCAATATCATCATGCCGGAGAATGTCTCAAACATTTGGATGAGCGAGCCGGAATTGGTGGAACTGTTCGGAGTAATTGCTCCGACACTTCGTTCTGCCATCAGAAACATCTATAACAGTGGAGCATTAAAAGAATACGAGGTACAGAAGTATGTTCGGCAGGAGAACGGGTATCATGCCGATGTGTTCAGCTTTCCGATGATAGTCGCACTTGCTTTCCGCATTGACAGCTTCGGTGCGGAACAGGTGCGCAATGCCATATTTAAAAGGCTGTACTTGCGAAAAGAGAAAACAAATATCTTCTTTTCGCTGGGTATAAATGGTTGGGATATGTCTAATTATCAGGCATAAGTTCTAATGATATGACGACATGAAGTAGTGAGACCTATGCGTATTCCCATTGCCAACAATGTATTTATACGAGTATGTGAATAGGTGTATTGCCATTCATACGTACGATTACGACAAAGAGGGTGTGTCAAAACTCAATTATTAAAAAGATGAACTTATAATTTGAAATTTGAGCATCCTAAAAGATCCCCAAAAGGGTCGTATCATTACTCCATACAGAGCTTGATACGACCCTTTTAAGTGTTATACGTTACAATCTGTAACTTTTAGAAGTTGTCATTTCTGTTTTGACACACCCTCCTTTTGTTGTATGTCATAAAGCCAAATCCAAGAAAATCTTACGTGAGGTATGCGTGAGTTGTTAATCCGTTCTGCGCTAATTGCCGAGTTTTGCACTGATTAAACAAAAAAATGAAGTGCTAATGAAACAAGGCAACTTTGAAAATGAGGAGTTTATCCGTGTGGGTACTACCCTCTACAAGTTAGTGAACCAGCCCCGTCTGAACGGAGGCTATGTGAAGAAGCGCATCGTGTGGAACAACGAAACACTGCGGCAGGACTACGGCAAGGACTATCTCGCCACCGTGCCGAAGTACGACGGCTTCTGCACCGTCCCCGACCATGTGGACTACCGTCCCGTGGTGGACAAGTTCCTGAACCTCTACGAGCCGATAGGACACCGTCCGCAACAAGGCGAGTTTCCCTGTATCCGGTCATTGGTGCGCCATATCTTCGGTGAACAGTATGAATTGGGCATGGACTATCTTCAATTGCTCTACCTGCAACCCGTGCAGAAACTGCCTATCCTGCTGTTGGTATCAGAAGAACGCAACACGGGCAAGAGTACATTCCTGAACTTCCTGAAAGCTGTGTTTCAAAACAATGTCACTTTCAATACCAACGAGGACTTCCGCAGCCAGTTCAATTCCGACTGGGCAGGAAAACTGCTCATCGTGGTGGACGAGGTATTGCTCAACCGCAGGGAGGACAGCGAGCGGTTGAAGAACCTCAGCACCACACTTTCCTACAAGGTGGAAGCCAAAGGCAAAGACCGTGACGAGATAGCGTTCTTTGCCAAGTTCGTGCTATGCTCCAACAACGAGTATCTGCCTGTTATCATTGATGCAGGTGAAACACGCTATTGGGTGCGCAAGATAGACCGTCTGCAATCCGATGACACAGACTTCCTGCAAAAGCTGAAAGCTGAGATACCTGCCTTTCTGTATTACCTGCAATACAGACAACTTTCCACCGAAAAGGAAAGCCGTATGTGGTTTGCGCCCTCTTTGCTGCATACCGAAGCCTTGCAGAAGATTATCCGCAGCAACCGCAACCGATTGGAGATAGAGATGTGCGAACTTATCCTTGACATTATGGAAAGTGTCGGCACGGACACATTCTCGTTCTGCCACAACGACATTCTTCTTTTGCTGGTACATTCGCAGGTAAAGGTGGAGAAGCACCAAGTCAGAAAGGTATTGCAGGAATGTTGGAAACTTACTCCTGCCTCTAACGGGCTTACATATACCACTTACCAATTCAATTACAATCGGGAGTGCCGATATGAGCCGATAAAAAGAGTCGGTCGTTTCTACACCGTCACAAGGGAACAACTTGAATCCCTGTAATACTATTCTTTTTTTGTTGAATTGATGAATAATGATATAACCATACTGATAATAAACAGCATACACTCTCAACAAATTCTCAACAATCGAAAAGAAAAGTTGAGAGGGAAACAGCATCAGTTTGTTGGATTCTCTATTTGTGAGTGGTTTGTTGAGAAGATGTTGAGAATATAAAGCATTAACGTATAGGACAATACATATCTCATTCATCAAATCAACGTTTTTACAGTCATCATCAAATCCATAGAAATTATATCATGAACATCCAAGAAGCAAAACAAATCAAAATTGCGGACTATCTGCAAAGTTTGGGTTATTCGCCCGTAAAGCAACAGGGAAACTGCCTGTGGTATAAATCCCCGTTCCGTCAGGAAACGGAAGCCTCGTTCAAGGTGAACACCGACCGCAACCTGTGGTTCGATTATGGACTGGGAAGAGGTGGTAACATCATCGCACTTGCAGGGGTACTGTACGCATCCGACCATGTGCCTTATCTGCTTGGCAAGATAGCGGAACAGGCACCACACATCCGTCCCATATCTTTCTCTTTTCGCCAGCAGGCATCCGAACCGAGTTTCCAACATTTGGAGGTGGGCGAACTCACCCATCCGGCATTGCTCCGATACTTGCAGGAACGGGGCATAAACATCGCTTTGGCAAAGGCGCAATGTAAAGAGCTCCACTTCACCCATAACGGCAAGCCCTATTTCGCCATCGGTTTTCCGAATGTGGCGGGAGGATTTGAAGTGCGTAACCGTTTTTTCAAAGGCTGTGTCGCACCCAAAGACATCAGCCATATTCGGCAACAGGGAGAAGCGAGAGAGAAATGCCTTGTATTCGAGGGCATGATGGACTATCTTTCATTCCTCACGTTGCGGAAGAGGAACTGCTCGAACTTGCCCGACCTTGACAGGCAGGATTACGTCATCCTCAATTCGACCGCCAATGTTTCCAAAGCTATAGATGTGCTGCACGGGTATGGACGTATCCACTGCATGCTCGACAATGACGAGGCGGGAAGAAAGGCGTATCGGGAATTGGAAAGGAAGTTCGCCGGACGCATCCGCGACTTCTCCGACAACTACAAAGGGCATAAAGACCTGAACGATTACCTGCGTGGAATCCGGCAGAAATTAGCCGTTAGTCCACCGCCAAGAACTATCGTAAAACCCAAGAAGAAAGGGTTGGGATTATGACATCCCGAATGAGAAAAACGGGAGATGCCCGAAACTCATTCCTTAAGGATTGGGAGGTAGCAAGTTTGTGTTTCGGGTGTACCGAAACCGCTTGCCACCCACCATCCAAATTGCAGGAGGTGGCATCCCGTCGGTCTATACAGTTGAATCAGTAACCGAATTAAAAGGAATAAAATATGGAACAGACAAAGGAACACAAGGAACGCAACAAGGGAGGTCGCCCCAAGAAGGAAGCAACCGAGAAACTGAAATACCGTATCGCAGTGAAAATGACGGCAGCCGACTACTTCCGCCTGCTGACACGATCGCATGAGGCGGGCGTATCACCAAGCGAGTACATGAGGGAATGTTTCCGTAACGGTCATGTGAAAGAACGGCTGTCGGAGGAACATGCCGGATACATCCGCCAACTCTGCGGCATGGCTAACAATCTCAACCAGCTTGCGCGTAAGGCAAACGCCGGAGGCTTCCACGATGAACGGTGGGACTGCAAGGTGGCAGTGGCAAGGATTCATGAACTTATAACCAAGATAGGGATATGATGGCGAAAATCGTAAAAGGAAGCGACTTCAAGGGTGCGGTGGATTACATCATCGACAAGAAGAAGGATACGCAGATAGTAGCAAGCGAAGGCTTGTTTATGGAAAATCTGGAAACTATCGCCATGAGTTTCAATGCCCAGTCACGGATGAACGATAAGGTGACAAAACCTGTCGGACATATCGCGTTGAGTTTTTCCAAAGAGGATGAGTTACGGCTGACGAACCGTATCATGGCAGGCATCGCGCTTGAATATATGGAACGGATGGGAATCAAGAATACGCAGTTCTTCATCGCCCAGCATTTCGACAAGGAGCATCCACACGTGCATATTGCTTTCAACCGCATAGACAACAACGGCAATACCATATCGGACAGGCACGAGCGTCTGCGCAGTACCCGCATCTGCAAGGAATTGACCTTGAAATACGGCTTGCATATGGCTGGCGGAAAGGACAATGTCAAACGCAACCGCCTGAAAGAGCCAGACAGGACGAAATATGCGCTTTACGACATCATCAAAATGGAAGTCGGCAGATGCGGCAACTGGAACGTGCTTATCGCCAACCTGAAACGGCAGGGAGTGGAAGTACATTTCAAGCATAAGGGGCAGACCAGCGAGGTGCAGGGTGTTGTATTCTCCATGAATGGCTACCATTTCAACGGCTCCAAAGTGGACAGGCGTTTCAGTTATTCCAAGATTGACGCGGCTTTGCAGCACAACAGATGCAGGGAACGTATGGGAATAACAGCCGGAATATATGAAACGGCTACACCAAGCGCACCGTCCGGCACGGCACAAAGCGAGTTGTTCAACGGCTCTTGGGGATTGCTAAAAAGCAGTGGCTCATCTTATAACGCTGCTGATGCGGAAGCCAATCAGGAAATGGTGGATATACTTCGCAGAAGGAAGAAAGTTAAGCGCAAGAGAGGTGTTGGGTTCTAATATTCTGTACTAATCCAATTCTCACGACACTTGCGCTCTATATTCATTCGGAGTGTAACCTACCTCTTTCTTGAACAGTCGGGTAAAATGTTGCGGGTACTGAAAACCGAGATTATAGGCGATTTCATTAACGGTGTCGTCTGTAGATGCAAGTTCCGTCTTGGCTATTTCAATAGACTTGTCATGAATGAAATGCAGGGCGGTTGAACCTGTTTCTTTTTTCAATAAATCACTGAAATAGTTGGGCGAGAGGCAGAGCTTGTCTGCACAATACTGTACAGTGGGCAAGCCTATCCGTTTAGCAGCCCCATCATGGAAGTATTCGTCAAGCAACCGCTCAAATCTTGCGAGGATGTCTCGGTTTTGGTTGTCGCGTGTGATGAACTGGCGGTCATAGAAACGTGTGCAGTAATCAAGGAACGTCTTGATGCTGTCTGTGATGAGGTTCTTGCTGTGACGGTGTATCGGATGGTTCAATTCATATTGAATCTTGTGGAAGCAATCCATGATGATTTGCCGTTCTTCCACACTAAGGTGCAATGCCTCGTTTGTCTCGTAGGAAAAGAACGAATATTCACGCATTATCCGCCCGAGAGGTGTATTCCGCAGCAGGTCGGGATGGAACATAAGCTGGTAGCCATCTGGTTGGAACTGCATGCCGTCATCTTCCGCACCGAACACCTGTCCGGGCGCGATAAATATCAGTGTGCATAATTATTCCTAAGTCTGTGAAACCGGAACGCATGAAGCAGAATCTCGACATATTAGACTTCACCCTGTCGGCCGACGACATGGCACGGATAAAGACGCTGGATACCGACAAGCCTTTCTTACTCGGCTCGCACGAAGATCCAGAAATCGTAAAATGGTTCATGCAGTACAAAAACGCCTGAACATCAACAACCATATTTCGATAGCCGCTATCGACTATATTAAGAAGTTATTCGTATATGCCTTTATTGTAATCCGTCATGTACTGAGTAAATGTTTTGCCTGTTTGCTGTTTGAAGAAGCGCATGAGATGGCTCGGATCAGAGAAATTGAAATCATCCGCCATTTCACTGACAGTGCGGTTGGAGAATAGCAATTCGTTCTTCAGTTCCTCAAGCAGACGTTGTTTTATCAAATGGGTAGCTGATACTCCGAATTGGGCTTTTACTGAGTTATTGAGTGTGATGCGACTGACATGAAGCATGTCTGCATATTCCTGCACCCGCTGGTGGGTGCGGATATTCTGTTCCAACAAGTCCTTGAACCGAAAAGCGAAATTGTTTTTAGCAATTTCAGCGGGCAAGCAATAGGCGGCAGCGTATGTACGATTGATAATCAGCAAAAGATAATATAGTAAGGAAACAATGATATTGTACGTATCGGACACTGGATTCATCAGCTCATACTTAATCTTTCCGAGCAGCCGCATATATTCCTTCATTTCGTCATGTGTGGCATTGATGTAAGGCGGCGTATCTGTCTGGTAACAATACAAAAGGCGAAAAACGAAGAACTTGTCGGCGATAAAAGTACGCATGAAATCTTCGCGGAATATAAGGAACGTGTAATCCAACGCCGTCTCATCTACATGCCACTCTTGTTGCTGATGGGGTGAAAGCAGGAGAACCATGCCGTCGCGCAGTTCAATCTTGCGGAAGTTCAGTAGCAAATATCCGTTTGCCTTACGGAAAAAGTAGAAGCTGAAGAAGTCTGTCTTAAACCGCTTGTTTTCTGTCAGCACAAGTCCGATGTCCTTGTTTATGGCAGTATTGATGTAAAAATCCACGCCGCAGCGTGTCTTGTTGAACGGTACGCTGACCAGTCGATCAGGGTTGATTATCTCGTCCATATCCTTGTCGTTTTTGCAAAGATAATAATTTCATTTATCAAAATGGCATAATTACCGTTTTTTCAGGCATAGATGTTTCGCCGGATTCTTCCGAACTTTGCACCCGTAATCAATAACAAGACATATAGTCATGAAAAAGACATCCACAGTACAATTGGTGCGCAATGCCACCTTGAAAATCAGGTATGCGGGACACACCATGCTAATTGACCCCGTTTTAGCCGACAAAGGCACTTTGATATCGGCCCTCGGTGTGAATAAAACACCGAGGGTACACCTCACCATTCCTATTCAGGATATTATCGGAGGCGTGGACATGGTGCTCCTGACCCACAATCACATCGACCATTACGAGCCGAGTGTCCCCACACATTTGCCCAAAGAAATTCCTTTCTACGTTCAGCCCCAGGACGCGGACGCCATCAGAAACGACGGATTTACAAATGTGATACCCATCGAAGAAATAAAAACAATAGACGGCATATCCATTTACCGCACGACCGGACATCATGGTTTCGGGCAGATCGGGCAGATGATGGGACCTGTATCAGGTTATGTGCTAAAAGCCGAGGGCTTCCCGACCGTTTATATAATGGGTGACTGCCGATGGGAAGCATGTATCCGAGACACCGTGGAACGGTTCAATCCTGACTATATCGTGGTAAACTCCGGAGGTGCAATCTTTCCCGAATTTTCCAAAACGGACGGTCCTATCATCCCCGACGAGAACGAAGTGATGCAGATACTTGACGAATTGCCTTCGCATATCAAGCTGATAGCCGTACACATGGATGCCATCGACCATTGCCAGACCACCCGTGCAATTCTGCGCAATGAGGCAACGCATCACGAAGCCGACATGAGCCGGCTGATTATCCCGGAGGACGGAGAAACAGTTGTGTTATGAGTGTCTGCATTAAATCCCTGATAAAAAACATGAACATAGTGGTAGGGTGCACTATAGGATGCCCTTACTGCTATGCCCGTAACAACTGCCGCCGTTTCCACATTACCGACGACTTTTCCGTGCCTGAATACATGGAACGAAAACTGCGCATCATCGATACGTCCCGTCCTCATGTGTGGCTCATGACAGGAATGAGCGATTTCTCCGATTGGAAGCCTGAATGGAACGCAGAAATTTTCGAGCGGATCAGCAGCAATCCCCAGCACGCCTATATCTTTCTGACGAAGCGCCCTGACAAAATCAGTTTCTCCTCTGACGACGAGAACGTATGGATGGGCGTGACCGTCACGCGCAGTTCCGAGAAAAGGAGGATTGATGATTTGAAAAAGAATATCAAAGCACGACACTACCATGTCACGTTTGAACCTCTCTTCGATGATATCGGCGAGATTGATTTCGAGGGAATTGACTGGATTGTCATAGGCACAGAGACCGGAAACCGAAAAGGAAAGTCATATTCGCGCCCCGAATGGGTGCTTAGCATTGCAGAACAGGCAAAGGCTCATGGCATACCGGTGTTCATGAAAGAGGATTTGCTGCCGATTATGGGCGACGAAAGAATGATTCAGGAATTGCCGGAACAATTTACCAGACGAATACAATGAATATGGATACAATAAAGGAAATAGATGTAAAGAGTGTAATGACCAAATCCTCTCTGCCGGTGGGAGGATATTCGGTCAACCCTTATGTAGGGTGTCCCCACGCCTGCAGGTATTGCTACGCATCGTTCATGAAACGGTTCACCGGGCACACCGAGCCGTGGGGTACGTTTTTAGATGTAAAAAACTGGAAGCCGATAACGAATCCTCATAAATACGACGGTGAACGTGTTGTAATAGGGTCTGTGACGGACGGTTACAATCCGTATGAAGAAGAATTCCACCGTACCCGAAGGCTGCTCGAAGAGCTGCGAGGAAGCGATGCCGAGATTATGATATGCACAAAGTCCGATCTTGTCCTTCGCGATCTCGACCTGTTGAAGAGTTTTCCCAAAGTGACTGTGTCATGGTCTGTCAATACGCTCGACGAGCAGTTCTGCGCAGATATGGACAACGCCGTAAGCATTGAACGCCGTCTGAAAGCGATGCGTCAGACATACGAGGCAGGTATCCGCACCGTATGCTTCGTCTCGCCCATATTCCCCAGAATAACAGACGTGAAGGCAATAATAGAGGAGGTAAAAGATTATGCTGATTTAATCTGGCTTGAAAACCTGAATTTACGCGGGCAGTTCAAAGGCGGGATAATGACGTATATCCGTGAGAAGTATCCTGACCTCATACCGCTTTACGAGGAAATTTACAATAAAAAAAGGCTTGAATACTGGCAGGCATTGGAGCAGGACATTTCAAATTACGCCAAGGAGCAGGGCTTCCCGTATCGTATAAACGATCTGCCATACGGACGCTCGGAAAAAGGCAAACCTGTCATCGTAAACTACTTCTACCACGAAAAAATACGATTGACAAAATGAGGCTATGCCGGACTGATGCAGAAAAGTTGTAGCGCGGATAAAAGCACCATGTATGTGGATAATATCCGGCAATCTTCCGAGCGTATGCGGGAGATGCTCAACACGCTGCTGGATTTCTTCCGTCTGGACAACGGCAAGGAGCAACCCAACCTTTCCCCTTGCAGGATTTCCGCAATCACGCATATTCTTGAAACGGAGTTCATGCCCATTGCCATGAACAAGGGGCAGACTTTGATAGTGGAGAGCCACACCGATGCGGTGGTTTTGACCGACAAGGAACGTATCCTGCAAATCGGCAACAACTTGTTGTCAAACGCCATCAAGTTCACGGATAACGGTAGTGTATCATTGGCAGCGGATTATGATAACGGTTTGCTGAAACTTATCGTTGAAGATACCGGTACGGGCATGACCGAAGATGAGCAACAACGAGTATTCGGTGCATTTGAACGTCTTTCAAATGCCGCCGCAAAAGACGGCTTCGGATTAGGATTGTCCATCGTGCAGCGTATTGTGGCGATGCTCGGTGGAACTATACACTTGGAAAGCGAGAAAGGCAAAGGGAGCCGCTTCACGGTGGAAATTCCCATGCAGACAGCCGAGGAACTGCCGGAACAGACAATTCAAGCGCAAATGCGCCATAATCATATCTGCCATGATGTGATTGCCATCGACAATGACGAGGTACTTCTCCTTATGTTGAAAGAAATGTATGCCCATGAAGGGATGCACTGCGATACCTGTACCAATGTTTCGGTACTGATGGAGCTGATACGAAAAAAGGAATACAGCCTGCTTCTGACGGATCTGAATATGCCTGAGATAAGCGGTTTTGAACTGCTGGAACTGTTGCGCTCATCCAATGTAGGCAACTCGAAGAGTATTCCCATAGTCGTGACAACCGCTTCGGGCAGTTGCAGCAAGGAGGAACTTATAGGGCGTGGATTTGCCGGATGCCTGTTCAAGCCGTTCTCCATATCCGAACTGATGGAGATTACGGATAAATGCGCATTAAGCAGCATATTGGATGAAAAGCCGGATTTTTCCACTCTGCTATCTTATGGCAATGAATCCGTCATGCTGGACAAACTGATAGCGGAAACCGAAAAGGAAATGCAGGCGGTCAAGGATGCAGAACAGCGTAAAGACCTCCAAGAACTGGACACACTTACACACCATCTGCGAAGTTCATGGCAGATTCTCCGTGCCGACCAGCCATTGAGGGAACTTTACGCCCAACTTCATGGAAGTGCCACTCCAGATGACGAAGCGATATGCAAAGCGGTGACCGGCTGTGCTGGATAAAGGTGCTGAAATTATCCGGCAGGCAAAAGAAGAAAGGAAAAATACGAAAATGGATAAAACAAGAATCATCGTGGTGGAGGACAATATCGTGTATTGCGAGTTTGTCTGCAACCTGCTGGCACGGGAAGGATTCCGTACCGTGCAGGCTTACCACCTCTCGACCGCGAAGAAACTTCTGCAACAAGCCTCAGACGGGGACATCGTGGTTTCTGACCTACGACTACCCGACGGTGACGGCATCGACCTATTACGATGGATGCGCAAGGAAGGCATGACACAACCGTTAATCATCATGACCAACTATGCCGAAGTGCATACGGCAGTCGAAAGTATGAAACTCGGCTCGCTGGACTATATCCCCAAGCAGCTTGTGGAGGATAAACTTATGCCTCTGCTTCATACCATCCTGAAAGAACGGAGTATCGGACGAAATCGTATGCCCGTTTTTGCCCGTGACAGTTCCGCCTTTCAGAAAATCATGCAACAGATAAGATTAGTTGCCCCTACTGATATGAGCGTGCTGATATTCGGAGAGAACGGCACGGGCAAGGAGCATATCGCCCACCATCTGCATGATAAGAGCAAAAGGGCAGGGAAACCGTTTGTGCCTGTGGACTGCGGTTCACTCTCCAAAGACCTTGCGCCCTCGGCATTCTTCGGACATGTCAAAGGCGCGTTTACGGGTGCGGACAGCACAAAGAAAGGATACTTCAATGAGGCAGAGGGTGGCACATTGTTCTTGGATGAGGTAGGCAATCTCGCATTGGAAACCCAGCAGATGTTACTCCGTGCCATACAGGAACGGAGATACCGCCCTATAGGTGACAAGACGGACAAGAGCTTCAATGTCCGCATCATCGCCGCCACCAACGAGGATCTGGAGAAAGCGGTCATTGAAAAACGTTTCCGACAGGATTTGCTGTACCGTTTGCACGACTTCGAGATAACTGTTCCGCCCTTGCGTGACTGTCAGGAGGACATCATGCCGTTGGCGGAGTTCTTCCGTGAGATTGCCAACAATGAATTGGAATGTAGCGTGACTGGGTTCGATGCGGAAGCCCGTAAGACATTGCTGACCCATCCGTGGCCGGGTAATGTCCGTGAGCTTCGGCAGAAGATAATGGGCGCGGTGTTGCAGGCACAGACGGGAGTTGTCATGAAAGAGCATCTGGAACTTGCCGTAACGAAACCGACCTCACCTGTCAGCTTCGCCTTGCGAAACGATGCGGAGGACAAGGAACGCATCTTACGCGCGTTGAAGCAGGCAAACGGAAACCGCAAGGTTGCCGCCGAATTGCTCGGAATCGGACGTACAACGCTGTATAGCAAGTTGGAAGAGTATGGATTAAAGTATAAATTTCAGCAATCATAGCCCGCAACTTGCCGAAAATAGAAGTAACGGTTAAACCGGATTATTCAGCGAAGATAAAAAACGTCCTGTGATAAAAATCATGGGACATTTTGATGTGTATCCGATTTTTATTGCTACTTTTGTACCAAGACGAGAGACATTGACAGCAACTCACAGCAGAACGTAGAAATAGACAGGGTTGCCAAATCATTACCTCATTTTTACCTTATCCTCAGAACTGCTTGCTAATAAAGTGGTTATAAAAATCTTCCAGAATTATGAAAAAATTGGAATTTTACGCATGAAATGCCGCTGGACATACGGAAGTGGACGTGTCCTGAGTGTGGTACACTCCACGACCGTGATGTAAATGCGGCGAAGAATATTTTGCGAGTAGGGACATCTACTCCGGTAAGAGACAATGTGAGTCTTGCCACGGCAAGCAGTTGTCGGTGACGACCGAATCCCGCTTCTTTAGGAGCGGGAGTATGTCAAATGTTCAGAACATGAACTGGGTTCAAAATACATAGGCTAAAGACAATTGCCAATACTTGTTGCGGGACTTGAAGACATTCCCGTCAAATATCTGGTCAATAGCATCATGCTTGTTCCCGAATCTGTAACGTGATGATTCAGTAAGACCGATATTGTAATAGCAGCTAAGAATAAGATGGTTCAACAGTTTGACACCACCGCCCAAATTCAACCCGACTTCAGTGGATCTCCATCCCATAGACGGCAAGTCTTTGTCCAGTACATCTACTGCTATATGAGCAAGTTCGCGTCCCCAGTTGTCTTTGTCTATTAAAAACGAGAAAGACGGGCCCAGCCCTAGAAACAGATCAAACATCGGAGATATACACATCTCCCACTTCACCTCAATCGGTATGTCTATACTCTGTGTTCGTATATCCGTACTCCGGCTGTTGCTGGTATTTGTCAACTTAACACCTCTCTGGGCATACAAGAGTGAAAAGTCAAAGGCAAAACCATAAAAACCGGTCTGGTACTGCAACATGGGGCCCACCTGGAATCCCGTCAGGCTTTCTTCCCTAATGTTGTCACGCACCCCACTAACTGATGCCTTATTGCCTAAAACACCACCCTTCACTCCAAAATGAAGGCCTTGGGCCAAGGTATCATTCACACCCACCCACATGAAGGTCAGTGCTACTAAAATGCTTGTTATCATTCTCATTTTCATCGAATTTTTTATGCAAATATATAATTCTTTACAAATGAAAAACGTCCTCCCTGGACGAATACTGATTTTAGCCCCAAAATACCACAAAACGAACCAAACGGGCGATCAGCCGATCGTAGCTTGTGCATTGATAAAATTGGGGTCCCGTACATTCACAAATCCAAATTGAGGCATACAGGTTTCTGCCCCGAATAATGAAGGTATATCGCGGCTTGAAACATGATTCTGGTGGACGACCGCCAATTTCGGTGGAATTTGGTGAATACAACCACTAAATTCGGTAATAATTAGAGGAACAGAAATTATTATGGACGATATATTTGGTTAATTGTGAATGATTTAGTATTTTTATTATTCAAAAATATCCAAAAGAATAACTATGAATATATTTACTGAACTTCCAATGAATGAAATTATACAAGGAATGTTGTTTATTCTTGAAATAATTGCAATAACAGTCCTGTTTTTCAGCATAGTCCATTGTGTTCAACTAACAACAAAAAGAACCTTTCTTAGAATAATAAGAATTACAATGATTCTACAGAACAATCACCAAAAGAATAACCATAAATTATTTGCGCCTAATAGTTACCATCATCCTCTCGCAAATTATATGTTCTTGCAATAGAATATCAAATTGTAAAGTTGATGTTGAACCTGACATTCAGGCATATAGTAAAGATTAACCATGTTTGGAAAGAGCCGTTATAAGATTCACGGCGTATTTATATACAAACAGTGAAGACAGCATAGAAAATAGGGCTGTACAAGATCATCTCTCTACTATTTTTAGCCACTCTCGTTGGGACACCTATTCTTTATCATAATGATTGCATGTGGATATAAAGGAGCTTGTAATTGATAGAAGCGAAAGAGATTCACTTAAGTTACAATAGTTATGAGCAAATCGATTGATATATTATATAGTTCACCGTTCCCTTCAACGAGAACAGGTGCATTGTTTAATGCCTTTTCGTATCCTACAAAAATCTCTCCTGAGGCAGAAGCGATTTTTATTGCATGCCATTCAAATATTGGTGATACAATATTTGATCCATTCGGAGGAAGCGGAACAACAGGAATTGCAACAATGTTGACCGATAGTCCAACAGAATCAATGCTTAAGAAAGTAAAAGAACTTGGACTGGAACCTATTTGGGGACCAAGAAAGGCTGTTGTATATGAGCTTAGTCCAGTGGGATGTTTGCTTGGTAGAGCCATGTGCTCGACTAAATCTGTTATTTTCAAAAAGTATACTGAAACTCTTTTGAAAGTAACATCTGACATATGCAATGAAGTCTATTCAATTGTAGATCCAGAAGGAAACATCGGATTGTTGCGTCATGCAATATGGAGCGATATTGTTGTTTGTCCACATTGTG
This sequence comes from Parabacteroides sp. MSK.9.14, assembly GCF_019041495.1. Taxonomy (NCBI): domain Bacteria; kingdom Pseudomonadati; phylum Bacteroidota; class Bacteroidia; order Bacteroidales; family Tannerellaceae; genus Parabacteroides; species Parabacteroides sp. MSK.9.14. The sequence continues at coordinate 25,587 of NZ_JAHPXO010000032.1, read as the reverse complement.
GTATGGAAATTCCTTATGCACAATTAGCTGTCCAAGATAACCCTTTGACATTCAAAGAAGATTCACTATGTCCTCATTGTGGGGAAAGTGTTCATCTTGCAGATGCAGAGCGAGTAAAAGAAACTGTTAATGATCCATTACTGCATAGAGAGATTTCAGTAAAAAAACGCAGATTGTATAAGCTTTATGGAATAACAGGGAAAAAGAGATGGTCTCGTTATGCAACAGAGAATGACCAAACGAGCTATAACTCTACAATGGCAAACCGCGATATAACTTCTTCGCCTATTTACCCAATTAAATGGGGTGAACTGTATCGACAGGGTTATCATTATGGCATAACTCATCTGCATCACTTTTACACATCTAGGAATTGGTTTGTTTTTAACACACTATGGAGTCAAATATCCCAATATCCAGAAGATATCCGTGATGCACTCAAGATTTTTCTTCTTAGCTATAATTCTGCTCATTCTACATTAATGACACGAGTTGTGGCAAAGAAAAACAATCCAGACTTTGTTATCACTGGTGCACAACCTGGGGTTTTATATATCAGTGGACTTCCTGTCGAGAAGAATATTTTGTTTGGATTACAAAGGAAACTAAAGACTTTTGTTGAAGCCTTTGAAAAAATCGAATCTTCAAAAGGTGAAGTGCAATTTGTCAATGGTAGTAGCACAAATGTTCTTTTGGAGGATAACTCAGTTGATTACGTATTTACAGATCCTCCCTTTGGAGACTTTATTCCATATTCTGAAATCAACCAATTGAATGAAGCATGGATGGGCATTGTTACTGACGATGCAGAGGAAGCAATAATCAATCCAGCTCAAGGTAAAGCAATTGAAGAATATTCAAATTTAATGACCGCTGTGTTTGGACAGATTAGCAGAATCATGAAACCGGCAGCTTCTTGTACGCTGGTCTTTCATTCCGCAAAATCTGTAATTTGGAGGGCACTTGTCGATGCCTATAAGGAGGCTGGGCTGTCTTCTATCAAGGCTAGCATTTTAGACAAAGTGCAACCTTCGTTTAAGCAGACGAATTCAAGTGTTACGGTTAAAGGTGACCCTTTGATTCTTCTCAAAAAAGAGAACGAAAATGTTCAATATAATGAGTCATTTCAAGATGATAAGGAATTAGCTAAGTATTTAGTAGAACAAGCTCCAATGCCATATAACAAAGATGTGGCTGTCAAAACATTCTCTAAGTATATAATGATGTGTATAGAGCATAATTTTGTTATTACACTTGATGCTAAATATTTCTTTGAATATGCAAGTTGATAAGAAAAAACTACCTGGTCAATTTTTCTCAGGAAGTAAGATTGCCGATATGATTGAAACACTGGTTCCTTCACAAAGTGTTAACAGTGTAATAGACCCAATGTGTGGCATTGGCGATTTACTACAACCATATTGTAACGTCCATAGTGTTACTGGAATTGAGATTGATACACAATTGTTTGACACAATTTCCGAAAGAATTCCGTCTATTAACTGTATATGTGCCAATGCTTTTGCTGCGCAGACCCTTTCATGTTTAAATTACGAAGGCTATGATTTAGTTGTAGCCAATCCTCCGTATGTCCGTAAAGAACTTATTGGCAAAGCGGAAGAGACCAAATTTTCTCTTGCTGACATAACATGCAACTTACATTTCTTCGCAGATGAGTTTAACACATTAACTGCGAATGAAAAAGAAAGAGTACATAGAGCTATAGATGAAATATCTGGATTGGCAGATTTATCGATTCCATCATGGCTTCTATGTATGATGCTAGTTAATAAGACAGGACAGTTTGCAATTGTACTGCCTAATTCATGGCTTTCACGCGAATATTCGCAACCAGTATTAAGGTTGATTGATGAACTGTTTGAAGTCAAATATATCCTAAATGATGTAAGTGGAGTATGGTTCAAAGGGAATGCTTTGGTGAGAACTTCCATCATAATTGCCTCACGTCGATTTGCAAGCGAAACAAATACTATTATTGTGGATTTATATGAAAGCGCAATGAATGAGGAATCATTATTTGGTAATGTCACAAGCAATGCAAATTTCGCCAACTTCATATCAAAAGGTGACTCAATACCAAATGTATGCGAAATCAAACAACTTTCTACAAACACCATTTTTGGTGTGCAGACAGAAAAATTCAAAGAGTGTCTGAAATCTGTTTCTTCTGAAAACGAAGAATACGAATCTATGACTACACTGGAAGATGTTGGATTAAAGATTTCACAAGGCTTAAGAACAGGTGCAAATGGTTTTTTCTATTTGAAGCACGTAAGTGGAGATGTTTACCAATCGGATATTTCAGCTGCATTTATTCGTCACATGGATGGTATGTTTTTACCAGTTATCCAAGGGCAATCAGATTTGACGAATAGTTATACAGTTAAAGGAACACCTCCGACTGTATTATTGTATATTCAAAATTGTTTGACACAACAAGATTTTGATAACACAATAGAGGAACATAGAAATGGCTATGATCTTCTTCCTCAGGATATACAAGATTATATATCAGAAGCTAATTATCTAAAGATAAAAGGAACTTTAGTTCCGCAACTATCTTCTGTAAAAACGAATGTTAGCAAACCCTCAAAAGGCTTGCACAGATTCTGGTACATGATTCCTAAACTGAGAAGTCGGCATGTGGCAAAGGTATTTATTCCTCGCGTTAATAGTTATTCAGTATGTGCTTACAAAAGTGAGGTAAATAATGCTGCAATAGATGCAAATTTCTCAACAATTGATAATTCAAATATCGAATCTTGGACAAACAATGTTCTTATCGCTATTTTGAATTCGACTTGGTGTCAGATTCAATATGAGCAATTAGGAACAGTCATGGGTGGAGGTGCCTTAAAATTGGAAGCTGTCCAATTGAGAAAGGTAAAAATACCGAATTTTGCAGAACCGACATTAACAAAACTAAATAGATATGGAGAAGAATTGTGTCGTTCAAAGATTTCTGAGAGTTCGGAAATAATTAATAAAATTAACTTATGCTTGCTCATGTCATTTATAGATGACAAAGAACGGGCAAGACAGCTTTTAGCCGAATTAAAGCAAAAACTTCAACATTATAAAGAAGCAAGACAATGAGTTACATCTCTCAAACTAAAGAATTTATAGCCCAAGCAAAATCACTCATTGATAGTGGGGCTATTGAAGCAAGGGTAAGAGAAAACTTTGCATCATATCTGAGAACAATGTTCCCTCCTGATACTAAATGGGTGGATGATCGACCTCGTGTCCTAAAAAGCAATGGCAGGAAGAAGCAGGAAAAGAGAGGAGGTATTGGTATCTCCGAAGCCGCTAAATCGTTAGTTTTGCGGTAGTTCACTGACACATAGAACAGTCTCCGTTCTTCACCAAACGGATATTGATCACTCTGGGTAAGGACATAGTTCAGCACCGGATCGGCCCATTTGTCATCGGAGATGGCCCACAGCGCATAGCAGGTGCCGGCCTCGAAACAGGCCGCACGCGATGCCGGAGCCATGGCACACTCCTCGCCCATCAGCCTGAATACGGCTCCGACGTCCTTGGTGCAGCCGCACAGCTGCAACACGGCTCAGGCACAACAGGCAAAAGCCAGCAGGGTATTCTGTATTCTATTCATACGCTTCATCATCTATCTTTTTACCGCGAAAACTTCGCAATCAGTCAACACACACATCGGCGAGACACAAGTACCCGACCGTACTTCGTATGCCGCCGATGAATATAATAATGTGTCCCGCCTGCCTCTGACGGAGGAAAGAGAGAACACCATGGATGATACCAAACGTGAATGGAAACAAAAAATTGATGTTATTCCACAATTCGCATTCATTTTAATCCAATATATATGCACATAATCTAAATTTACCTACTAAAAAACATAGAATTGCAACAATTACAAAAAATACAAATATTTGGTATTCACAGAGATTATTCCTATTTTTGCAAATATTATAACCAAAACATTCATGAGAAAAAATCATCAGATATCACTTTGGGTAGTGTCACTTGTGCTGACAGTGGTCGCTTTCGCCTGCGTTATTTACCGGTCCGTCCAAACCAAAGAAGGAGGGACAGATAAACAGGCCCACACTCTTAAATTCCCAAAGGATTCTGAGAACATGGATACTGGTGGAAACAGTAAGTTCTTCATCCGGTACATTGACACGATAACACTTGACACCATGTACTTTGTCTGCCGGATAGACATTCACGGTGACACCATTCCTGACCAGATAGAAGTCAGATATGCCAACGACTCAATATGCTCCTACCAATACTACCTGAACAACAATGGGGACACTGTACTGTTGGACTATTCCAGGCAACAGGACCAGATTGCACAGCAGGATACGCTTGTATGGGAAAATGACTCCCTGTTCAACGAGGTACAGGATTCCATATTGAACGCCGATGAACAGAGACTAATCGAGGATGTCACCGAATATCTCGACCGAATCGCACAAAAAGGACTGGAGAAGGAAAGGACAATAGACAGTCTGAGGCGCGAAAACCGTGAATCGAAAGAATTGCGCGAACTTCTTAGGGACCCTGAAATACCGGATCTACCATAACGAAAACTATATACTTAATCAAAACCGAAACGTTTATGACTACCAAAAACATTATCAGAAAAGGCAAAAGGGCATGGGGGATTCTCTCAAGAATAGCTTTTGCCATCATGTTTACTCTCTGCTTGAACAGCTGCAGAGATTCTGATGAAGATGACCGGGCAATTAACAACAGAGCACTTGCCGATCACTCCACCTTGATTTATATTGTAGCGGACAACAACCTGTCCGACTACGGCAAGGACAGCTTCGAACGGATACAGAAGGCTTATTACAATGCCCCAAATAAAAAGGACGGGAACATATTCGTTTACTTGGACAATCACGACGAACTGCCGGCCTTATACTGGCTTGACCCGGAATATGGGATTACCCAAATCAGCAACTATCAGGAACAGAACTCTGTTTCCCCTTCCGTTATCAGGCATGTATGCACACAGGCATTCAACAGCGGCAGACGCACGAACTCTGTAAACTCCGTCATATTCTGGTCGCATGGAACGAACTGGTTCCCGGCACCGGACAACAAAGGCAGTCGCTCCTTCGGCAAAGACAATGCCGACGAAATCAACATCCCCGAGATGGCGGCGGCCTTGAAAGGTCTGTCCATAAACAACCTGATGTTTGACGCATGTCTGATGGGCAGCGTCGAAGTGGCGGCAGAGTTCGCCGGGATTGCGGATGTTCTGGTGGCTTCTCCTGCAGAGATACTGACCACCAGTTTCCCTTATCACACAATCATTCCGGCACTCTGTACTCCCAATCCGGATATGCACAAGATTGTGGACCTGTATTACGCATACTATAACTCACTCTCCGAACAATACAAATCGGGCATATTGACGGCAGTTGAACTCTCAGGCATAAACAAGCTGGCAGAGGAATTCGGACGGCTGAAGGCTGCATCCTATAGCGACGCCCATTTGCCTTCCATCACAGCAATGACATATGACCGCGAAAATGTTCACCTGTTTTTCGACCTCAAACAGTTCGCCCGGATGTGTCACGACAAGATTGCGGCTGATGACGAACAGAAAGCCGAAAACCTGCATGACAACTTTCTGAAGGCTTACAACGCTTGCAAGGTCTACACCAGACATACAGACAGATTTATGAGCATCAATTTGAGAGGGGCATGCGGCCTGTCTGTCTATGTTCCAGGACCCAGCATTGTTTCCGGGCTGGACGAATACTATCAGAACTTGGCTTGGTATAAATGGTCTCACTAAGATTCTGGAACATGGATATCACACTAACGATACAAATTGCGCCCGAAGGAGACAAAGAGACCAGGGATTCCGTCTATCAAGTTCTTGACGGATGGAGACAAGCATGCATGTCTATGAGCAACCTGATCATGATGCACCTGCTGACACAGGAGAACATCGCTAATATGTTCTACCTGACCGAAGGGACAAAAGTCAAGCTCGGCAACCAAGGGGAGAACTCCATATTCAACACATCACGCCAGAATGCGACATACAGGATTATGGCCAAGCACGATCTCCCGTCGGACATCATCGCAAACATCAACACCCGGACGGTAACGTTCTTCAACAAGAACAAAAAGGAGATATTCAAGGGCCAGATGCGTATCCCCTACTACAAGAACAACACTCCCATCCCGTTCTCCAAGCAAAGCATCTCATTCTATGCGGAGAAAGGAAGCCGGAGAATCTATAAGTTCCGACTTTTCAAGCATAGGTTCATCTGCATCTTAGGCAAAGACAAGGCCGGTTACAGTTACAGACTGGACAAGATTATCGAAGGTAATATATCCCACTGCAACGCCTCGTTGTACTTCAATAAGCATAACCGGAAATGGTTCCTGCTGCTGCCTATCCCTGTTCAGGAGGCAAGACCGACAGTTGATCCCGACTTGATATGTTATGCAGAACTGAATCCGGACATCCCTATCATGGCCACCTTTGGCAATGAGAATATAGGAATTGGCAATGCGGAAGAGTTTGAGTACCGGAGACAGCAGCTGAGCGAGAAGCTGCGAAGGCTCCAGATGGACTCCCGATTCTCACGGGGCGGCCACGGACGGGGACAAAAGCTACAGGCTATCGACCGGTTCAACGAGAAAGAAAGCAATTATGTGCAGGACAAGCTGCACAAGTACAGCGCAGCACTGGTGGGTAACTGCATTCGTAAGGGATACGGCACTATCGTACTGACCAAGACAAAGGGTGAAGCGTCCAAAGATGATACAGACAGTGAAGAGATAACGGCTCAGTACCGGTATTGGTCTCCCGGAGAACTGACCCGGCTGATAAAATACAAGGCTTCCATAAACGGATTGAAGGTCACGGAAGTCTGACAGATACAGTGTAGCAAATGAATACGGGTGGGCGCACACGCCTTGGCTGGAGGGTACGACCACTCCAGAACATTTAACCGGACAGGTAAATGACGTGCGTTAATGGAATAAATATATGAAACCAAAACCATATCCTATGAACGACGAAAGTTATATCAAACCATTTTTAAAATGGGCTGGCGGGAAACGCCGGCTTCTTCCTGAAATCCGCAAGAGATTGCCGGAAGACATAAAGGACTGCTTGTACTGTGAGCCATTTATCGGCGGCGGTGCGGTATTGTTGGATCTGCAACCGAAAAGGGCCATTATCAATGACTGCAACTGTGAGTTGATCAACTGTTTCCAGATGGTGAAACAGAGTCCGGAAAAGCTGGTTAAGGAGTTAGAGACATACGAAAACACCCCGGAGTTCTTTTACTCAATTCGCTCACTGGACCAGCAACCGGGACTTCATGCGCTTACCGACATCCAACGGGCGGCACGCATCATCTACCTGAACCGAACCTGTTTCAACGGTTTGTACAGAGTAAACAGTCAGGGATATTTCAACACACCGTTCGGACAGTACAAACATCCGGTTATCGCCAACAAGCCGGTGATAATGGCTGTCAGCGAATATCTCAACACTGCAAACGTGAAGATTGTCTGCGGAGATTATTCCATCGTCCTGAAGCAGCTGCCTTCAGATGCGTTTGTCTATCTGGATCCTCCATCCCATCACGGCAAGTTCATCGTTCACCTCCTATACCCCTAAAGGATGGAACGAGGAAGACCAGCTTCGTCTTAGGGACGCTTGCAGGTCTTTGGATAAAAGAGGTATCCGTTTTCTGATGTCCAACTCTTCGGCACAGTTTATCAAGGAAATTTATCAGGATTTCACCGTCCATGTGGTCAAAGCGACACGATCCATCAACAGTAAAGGCTCCGGTCGTAGCGGTATAGACGAACTGCTGATATGCAACTACACTGTCTGAGGCAGGCTTGTATAGGAATAGCCTGTCCTTTCAATGAAAGGCATCTGATTCATTCTGTGCGAATAAGGAGTTTGGGCAAAATCCCCACAGCTGGTTATATTTCTCCAAACACACCGCACATGTAGTCTGGCTGTGAGATTTTGGCAACAAGGTCTCTTTTGCCTGCAAAAAGGATATACTTTTGCGTAAATACCAAGAAATGATTGGAATATTTATCAGGAATTTATAATTTTGCAAAAAGAGTAAAATTATAGAAATTATGTCCAGGCTCAAACCAAACAGCCAATTCCTAAACGAACGGCCAGATATCGTCCTAACAAAAGGGAGTCCTTTTGGACAGGCCATTAATGCCATATTCAAGCAGGATGCTGTTGCAGAGTCTTTTCATTGCCTATTTACGGACGTGGTTTGCATCCCGAACGGTTTTATTGAAAAGGTGGCTGAATCGGACACAGAGCTATTCCTTTCCAACGCTTTCGAATGCCCGTTGACAGAAAGACAATCTGACGGGTATATCCAGTCTATCAGCAGACTGAACGAATACATACAACCGCTTGCCGGACAGTTCATGAATGATGTCTATTTCGACAGCGTACGCTACGAGCATAATTCCCTACAATATCTTGCGAGCCACCCGTTCGTACGCAAGGCGATAATGGAGGCCGTTGCTGCGTACTTGCGTTGTTTTTTCCCTTTTGAAGTACAGATCAACATTGAGTCAGGACACAAGAAGAAAGGGAATGCGGGATTCTATATCTCCCAGAAAAGGGACAAGGTGGGAATCTATCGGTCTGACTGGTTCTATATGCCTGTTCCGGAAATAAGGGACTATATCGGAGCGACCGTACAGCACCATACACGGCTTCTGCCGGACAACCGGTTTTGCAACGTGGTCAAGTCTGCCGGTGTCGGGACTGTGGACCTGGTGGAATACCGAACGCATTCCAGCGTATACCGGTTCTGTGAGACAAACATGGTCAGCCAACAGTTCGACAATGGATGTTCCCGCTGTTTTGAAGGACTGACAGAGTACAAGGCCACCAAACAAGCCGACCAATTGATAGAGCGGTTCAAATGCAATGCAGTGAAAATGTCCCTGAAAATGGATAACAGCAAACTCATTTGCAAGTACCTTGCTCCCCCTTATGCGGATGTGCAGGTCGTTCTGAGCGGCAACGGGTTCACCCTATACCCTATCTGCTGGTATCAGGATGCGGATGCGGAAACAAAGGCACGTATTTTGTCATACATAAACAAGAAATTAACCAAATACGGAAGGACATTGCCTTTCCAAAAGAAATTGACTTATGAGCCCAAAAACTAAAACTATCATTCTGGAAATACTGTATTTCCCGTTCAGGGTATTACTGTTGTGCTGGTTGGCTATCACATGGATTATCCTGTTCCTGGACATGATACTTCCAACTGTTAAAGGCAGCAAAGCCGAAAGGGATCCCTACAACGAGGGCAGATACCGTTCCTACAACCGGTCTGCTGTACGTCGATTGTACTACCGACGGAGATTCTTCAAACGCAAGAATCCTGAACTGTTCATGGATTGAATCAAGCTGTTTCATGCAACAGTAGTTAATACTTCTAAATCTTTCGCCTGATTTGTAGTCGGTTAGGTTCATTTTGTGAAATATGTGAACCATTTCTCCTTATCTTTGTCCCTAGGAAGGAGATTAAAATATGCCTGAAGAAATTAAACAACTAAAAGCCTGGTTTCAGGCATATGAATTAAGATTTAACGAAATAAGATTAAGCAATTACGAATATATATTTGACTTGCGTAAATTTATTGAAGTACAGGTAAATTCAGTTAAAAGGAATTGGAGTAACCCTACATTTGAACCTGATATTCGTAGCCTGTATAGGCTCAAAAAGGTATTAGAGGAAAATGACAGTCCTGATAATGAGTATTAAAGTATAATTAAAATGGCCGGTAAAGATATCCTTATCGGCCATTTTAATTATCTTGCTAAGGATGGTGGAGTCTTTATTCGTTATTTATGTTCTCAGAAAGCAGAGGCAGTCAACCTTAAAAAAGCCCCCTAAAATACGGAGGGCACTGAAAAAGTCCTTTCAAAGGATAACAGACTAATATAATCGGCATATACCCAACAAATATTTTGGTTATATGCCGATTTTTTGTACCTTTTTCAGTATAAAACACATACATATGCTACCAACTCAACAGACGATACAGTTCAGCAATTACAGTGATTTATATGATTTGATAGTCCCTCACGAAAATATTCTGCGCAGGATTAATGACCTTGTGGACTTCTCTTTCATTCAAAAAGAACTTATGGATAAATACAGCCATGACAATGGCCGTATGGCTGAAAGTCCTGTAATGATGTTCAAATATCTCCTGTTGAAGACTATTTATGATATATCCGATGTTGACGTTGTAGAGAGATCCCGTTATGATATGTCATTCAAGTATTTTCTTGGGATGAGTCCTGAAAACACGGATTTGATAAATCCCAGTTCACTGTGCAAGTTCCGTAAACTTAGACTAAAAGACAAGAATCTGCTGAATCTGCTGATTGGCAAAACTGTTGAAATTGCGATTGAGAAAGGAATAATCAAATCCCGTACTATAATCGTTGACGCCACCCATACAGGTTCGAGAAGCAATCCTTATTCCCCGGTTGATATATTGCGGCTTCGCTCGAAGCAATTGCGCAAATGCCTGTATGAATCGGACGAGGCAATCAAGAATACACTCCCTGAAAAGAACCCCGATGATGATTTGGAACACGAATTAGACTACACCAAAGATTTGCTGAATGTCGTATCTTCCAATCAGATGCTTGCAGAAGTTCCTAAAATCAAAGAGCGTCTCAACATGCTTAAGGAAGTACTTTCGGATATTGAGGATCATTATGTAACGTCCAAAGATAAGGATGCCAGAGTCGGCCATAAAAGCAAGGAATCCTCATTCTTCAGATACAAGACCCATATCGCAATGAGCGATGAACGTATTATAACGGCAGCAACAGTCACCTCCGGGGAGAAAGGAGACGGTCCGCAGCTTCAGGAACTTGTAGAACAAAGCCACGCTAACGGCATGGCCGTTGACACCATAGTCGGCGATACTGCATATTCGGGCAAAGACAACATCATACTTTCAAATGACAAAGAAAATGGTTTTGATCTGGTTGCCAAGTTAAATCCGACAATCAGCAATGGCACACGTAAGGAAGAAGGCCGGTTTGACTATAACAAGGATGCCGGAATGTTCGTATGTCCGGTAGGGCATATGGCAATAAGAAAAGCCCGGCAGGGAAAGAACCAGGCTCTGGTTTTCTTTTTTGATATTGAGAAATGCAGAACCTGTTCCAAGCGAAACGGGTGTTATAAAGAAGGTGCCAAAAGCAAGTCTTATGCCGTGCAGATTAAATCAGAGGAGCATCAGCGGCAAGCTGACTTTGAAAAGACGGAGGAGTTTAAAGCAAAGGCAAAAGTCAGATACAAGATAGAGGCAAAAAACGCAGAATTGAAGAATGTATTTGGATACGACCGCGCAGACCCGTATGGACTTGATTGTATGCGTATGCAAGGGGCAATGGTGATTTTTGCCGCAAATATAAAAAGAATCCTCCGATTGAGTTGAGGACAGCCCTTTATTATCCCAAAATAAGACTGTCACAGTTGTTTAGAGTCAATACAGGACCATATAACCGACCGACCAATCAATAAAAATTAGAGTTCGTCAAAACCTCGGATAAGGAATTGGCGAACTCTATTTTTTAGGTACTCTGTCGGGGACTGAATAGTGATGACTTTTTCAGTGCCCTCAACCACACCGGTGGTATTTTATCACCGACTGGAGCAGACAAATAAGCAACCGTCCCCGTTTCCCTATTTGCTGTGTCACCGATCCAAAGCATATCGCCGGCGATATGATGGCAACTGCTACCAAGTAATGACGGCTTCCGGTGATCCGTTAACGCCAAAGCATTTCCGCCATCCTTCACCGTCTTCTGTTTTACCAATGCCACAACCAGTTCCATTCCATACAGGCTCATGTCATCCGCTCAATACACTATCGCATAATAAAAGGGAACAGTCGATCCAATGAATAACGATCCGTATCATTTATTTCATTGGGAGAATAAATAGAATACAAATAATTATTCTTGATTAAATATACGAAATTACAATCTAAAGACAAATCTTGTAATAACAACTTATTTCCTTGTTTTGCCCATTTCCCTAAAGACAAATAAATCTTAGTTTTACCAACCAAATAATAAATCCGATAAGAAAAAGCTATATCCAAATCAATATGAACACATCCATTCTTATAATCTCCCAACTGCAATGGTATTTGATTTAAATTCAGGGCATTCAAATAAGAATTATTTTTCCTTATTTTTCTCTGACATTCTTTTTTCATATCCAACATTGAATAATTTTCAGAATAGTTAGACTTTCCCCGGTCAATAAAACATTTATTCTTCATAAAGTAATATCCTTTATTAACAAAAAGTTCCTTGCCCACTTTAGTCATCACCAAATCACATCCAGTCCGAATATCTTTAAATATGATCTTGTCTTCCTCAAATTCAATGACTCCAAAAGACAAAAACAAGATATACCTATCACAATCCCCATTTTCAACAATTGTAATATAATATTCATTTTTCTTATCAAATATCTCCAAATAACAAGATATGTCGATTTTCGGAAAAGGATTTTCTAATTCAAATTGACTAACAAGATAACGATCCATTCTTCAAAACTTAAAATTCAATTTAATAAAACCACATTGATTTAATTTTTCCTTGCAAACTATATGACTGGGGATAATATCCATATTGTTTTGCTATATTCATCACACTATTCGCCATTTGATATCGACCTGCATTCATATAAACTTGTGCCGTATATCTATAAGCGACACTTTCTGAAAAAGATTTAACATACTTACTCTTAAAAAAATGAGCATGATAAGAATGAGTTAATTCATGTCCAGCAACAGCTCTAAAGTCAACAATATCTCCCATCACATATTTATGAGAGATATGGATAGTACTCTTCCCTGTTGTATATCGATCTATATAACCAGACATTTTCACCCCCCTTACATCTACAAATTCTCCATTCTGAGACATGCCTATATTTCTCCCCGCTTTCGTTGTAATCTCTTTTATACCAAGATCTCCTTCCTTTATATTAAATTCCTCCAAATATCGACTTTTTAATATATCATCATTTACATCAGCAGAGATACTTGAATTATAATTTTCCGCTTGCTTCATAACATTTCCATCTGCCGATGTGCCAATAACAAATCCAGAGGTATTACGCCCATCCCAAAAACTATATCCTTTCGCCATATCCGAAAAACCACGGATCAACCCTCCAGAAACACCACCAAAAGCAGCAGCAAGACCTCCTCCTATCAGTCCCGCCTTCAAGCCTGCACCAAAACCAGCACCAGACAACCAGGCATTTCCAGAACAACCGACAAAACCTCCACTGAAACCACCAGCCAAACCAGAAAGGCTACCATTGATAAAACCTCCAGCTGTTATCGATCCGGCCACAGCACCTCCGGCCCAAGCACCAGCAGCACCCGATGCAGCACCGACAAACAGTCCCTTCAACATATCACCAGCCAATCCCCAGCCACCCTTGTCACTGGAAACCATTGCTGTACCCATACCGATCCAACCACCAATAATAGCTGCTACAAGTATAAAGCTTTCCCCATTAGGATCTTTATACGACAACGGATTATTCAACGCATACGAATATCCATTATAAGACTGTGTAAACTCCGGAATCTGGATAACTGGATCCGGACTTAGAAAACGTCCTAACACAGGATCATACAAACGCGCATTCATGTTGATCAAGCCGAACATTTCCAGATGTTCATGTCCTGTGAAACCACGATCGAACTTCATCTCCGGTAAATCGGAATAATTATCCCAATTCGTAGCATCGCGCCTAAGCCCCCAAGCATTAAAATTCAGTCGCTGCACTTCGTTTCCGGAAGCATTGGTTATCAACCAGGGAGATCCCAGGTGGTCGTTATGGAAATAATACATTCCGGCATCGGACGTTCCTTCCGTATAAACAGCCACAATCTGTCCATCGCCGTAAATATAGTAATTTTTACGGGTCGTCCCGCCTTTTTGGATTTCTTCATAGGGTCCACAGTAATATTTGGTAAATACGGTCGAACCATTCTGTACAAATTGGCTTTTCACACGACTATTCTCACCATTATAGGTCAGCGTATAAGTCTTATCCCCTTCGGAAAGTCGTACCGGCAAGCGGACACTGTTATAAGTCACGGATAAATCCAATTTCGGTAACACTTCATTGGAAGTGGGAGAAAGGCTGCTGATCGCATGCGGATGGGAAGCCTCATACTGATAGGTTCCGGCATCTGCCTTGAACAGGATATTGCCATTCTCATCATACTCAACCCCTGTTGTTAAACGGTTCATACTGTCGTAAGTAAAATTCTCGCTTTGGGAAGAGCTTTGCTCGTTGCGATTCATTATATTACCACGAGCATCTATATTTTGATAGCCGATATTCAATAAAGATGTCGTCTCCTTTGTAGCCTTTATTGATGTAGGAACCCCTATCGTATTATAAGCATAAATCCCTTGCATACCATTTCCCAGGGCAGTTGTCAGAACCTGACCTTTGGCATTTTCGTCATTTTTTTGCCAAACCGTTGTTTGGCTCGGCTGCCAGATTATTTTATACAAATCGCCATTGACATATTCGTATTTTATCGACTTCGAATTCGGGTAGGTCGTTGTTTCCAATTGTCCTTTACTATTGTAAACGTATGAAAACTGGAAAGAACGATTATCGACAGTCTCTATTTTAGAAGTTAACCGTCCGTAAGTACCATAGCGGAACTCTGTTTTGGCACCACCATAAGTGATCGAACCGACCTGTCCCTTATAAGTAGGGTCATATGCATAAGAAAAAGTTTCCGTCCCTCTTTTATACGACTGGAGCCGACCACTATTTTCATAAGTATACTCTTCAACCTCTCCGCGAGCATCCGTTTGCTTCTTCAGATTCCCCCAACCGTCATATTCATACAAGATAGTTCCGGCATTGGGGTCTACCAACTTCGTACGCCTGCCTAACAAATCATATTCCATTGAATAAACGGCCGAGCCGCAAACGACCTTGGCGACATCACCCGTAGGTCCATAAGTATAGGTTATTTTACCACCCGGATCGGTTACAGTCTTCAATTTACCACCGGCATCCGTTTCCCGAACAGTCGTATATCCTTTTGTTCCATCAACAATAGTCGTCTGGTTTCCTGAATAATTATATGAGATCGTACCTAATGGTGTTATCTGTTTGCTGATCCGGCCATAGTCGTCATATTGGCTTGTGTGGTATTGGACAGAAGATGATGCTCCACCGGAAAAATACGGTTCAGACACTTTGATGGCACGCCCTTGCGCATCATACGATGTTGTCGTGTACACCTCTTTACCGGAAAAGTTTTTATGACTCGTTTGGATTTCCCGTCCCATAGCGTCATACCAAGTCTTCACAACCTGACCGTCTCCCGTTGTTTCAGTACGCAAAACCATCGAGTTTGCAGGGCTGCCATTGCTCCAAGTCCAACCGGTAGATATGGAATTATCGGAAGCCGAACTTTGAGACATCGTTTTTATTTTTCCAAACCCGTCATAGGTATAAGAGGTTACATCCCCGTTTATATCTGTCTTGGAAGACAGTAACCCCGAGACAGGATCATAAACAGAAGTCGTAACCTGCCCTAACACATCCTTGTGCGTTTTTACGAACCGTCCGTTTTCATACGTATAAGATTCAGATCGAGATACATTTCCTACTGTCACAGTTTTAGTTAATACATTCCCAAATGTATCATAAGCATAAGTAGTTACCGATTTATAAGCAGCCTGATTCGGTTCGACTGTTTGCGTTTGCAACAACCCGTTTGTATTATTATACACATAATCGACTGTATTTGTTAACGAATTTCCTCCCACCGTGCTAGCACTCACACTTCTGGTCAACAAACCAATCATCCAGTCCGTCGTATTATTACTATAAGTATTCGTAACTTTCTGCACATCTCCATTCCCATAAGTAGCCGTCTGCATCAATACATTACCATATTTATCATAGGCATAATCCATTGAAACCGACTGAATCAGTTTGTTTGCGGTCGGCTCATAGATTTGCTCTTTGGATGATGTGGCCTGATAAGCAAAAGTTCCAAATACATCCTCCAATTTCACCAATGTATTCGTATAATCAGATTGCATCAATTTCCGATTTGTCGGGACATGCACCTTTTCCACATTTTTTATAGCAGCCTGACAATAGGTATCAGAAAATTCTTGTGTAATAGTTGTTTTTACCGAAGTACTTTGATCGTTCATGATCGTCTTCGTAAAGCCTAAAAAGCCACGTCCTCGTTTAAAGACTTTTGCATTTTCATAATTGTATGAAATCGTGTTCATTCCTCCGATACCGTTACTGACACTTACACTTGAAACCAGCTTAAATGGTGCAGTAAAAGACATACAGTCATAATCAGAAACATCGGCCGAGCCTCCAACTGGCAATGTTTTCGCATAGACGGAAGAATCGGCCATTTTTTTATAAGAGACAGTAGTCACATTACCATGTGAATCCGTTACAGTTTTCAACAAATTGGATAAATCGGCCTTCGGCATATACAATTGGTATCCTTTCCAGGTAAAAGGTGCTGAAACGACTAAAAATCCCAATTTGCCATCTCCTCTCGTGTCTATAGGATAAAAATTCCATTTGTCGGATCCATACGTGGTAACACTCGCATATTCCTTAAAGTTACGGCCATTATCATATCCGATAAAGCATTTGAGAGCGCTTAATTGATTTGATGTTTTATCAACCGCAAAAAAATCATCGCAACCATCGCCATTCAGATCACACACATATATATCCTTAGAATATGCCGCGAATTTTTTAGGGAAATAATATCTCTCAAATTCAGCCCCGGTCGACAACAGAGTCAACCATTCACTCCATTCCGTATTATTCCAACCAGTCAACAACAAATCGATTTTCCGGTCACCATTGAAATCTCCGAAGCAGATCTTGTGTTTTTTCGTTGGCAAGCTTCCGGTACGGGTTCGATACATAGAACCATTCCCGCTATTATCCAAGTAATCATAGCCATCATCCCGCAAATTCATAATCTCGGCCAGTCCGTCACCATCAAAATCCCAAACCTCGACTTGATCCCAATTCATCTCCGACAGGATTCGCCCGGTCGAAGTTGTTTTAAATGCAGTCATAGTTCCGGAAGAATAGCCTGACATATATATTTTATAATCTTCAGATCCGTTTTTACTTGTATAATAGATGAACAAGTCCATTGCTCCGTCACCATTAAAATCTGCAACCCGGACACTATGAGGACGAGATTCGGTAGTAATGGCAGGACCTGCCTTAAAACCACTTCCCGTTCCATAATAAATAAAATAATTATAGTAAGTGACAGAAGCAAGACTTACTTCAGAGTCACTCGATAATGAATCTCCTGAAACAGCAGGTATTTCTTCTTCATCAGCAAAACTTTTAGAAACGGTCTCCCGGCAAGCCAAAAAATCAGTAATTCCATCTCCATTAAAATCACCTGCTACCGGTTCTTTATATCTTTCCGGAAGAGTCCCGCTTCCGAAATAAGATAATTTATTTCCATCCGTATCTGCACAAAACAATTTCCAACCAGTCCAATCGGCATCCTCCATAGGCGTAGCCAAAAGATCTGTCCTCCCATCGCCATTGTAATCCCCTAAAGAGATATAAGCTTTGTTTATATAGTTCTGAGCATTAGTCGATTGATCATGAATAACCTCTTCATGTGTATAATCCGTATTCTTATACCAATCGAACACAATCGGTTTCAGGACTTCATTATTAAGGCCAGTCACTGTTATTTTAGATAAAAGATAGGTGAAATCATTTCCATCATAATTATAAGTCATGGAGTATTTACGATATAACGATGCACCATAATAAACACCGATTTCACTTAACAGTTTGCTTTCTTTAAATTTGCTACCCTGAATATAATTCAAATTAACATCATAGTTCCGGCTTGTATAAACAAATTTAACTGTACAATAAGGCATACTGCCTGCATTTCCGGTATAATCAATCTGTTTCAAACGAATTTCTCCATTCGTTTCATCTTTATCGTAAGTATATGTGTAGTAATTACCGACACGATCCCTCACCTTGCTTAACATCCAGAACGCAACCTGATCCGTGTGAGGAGATTGTGCACATAATCGGGAATCCGTAGTATTCCCATATTCCATAATCAAACCATCTTTTGTCCGCACTTCAAAATGAGCAGAAGATGTATTCGGTGAAAATATCTTTATTTGTGAATAAGGATTTATCTCTGTCCTGTATTGCTGTGTCATCCCGTCATATATCAAACGATTTCCATCGAGCATATATTTGTCCGTATCATCAAACTCTATATCGCTAATATATCCACTATGAAATACAGTCGAATTAACCCTTGTGATGGAAGAGATAGCCGAAAGAGAAAAACCCTTTCCCATAACTCCATCTCCGGAAAAACTATTATAGACAATAGATACATCAGGTTTAACTCCTGCCGTACCAGAAGGTAAATCAACCGGAATATTGTAGGTAGCATTGCCGACAGGACCAATATCGAAAGAACCGGAGATATTCGATGTATTCTGAGACATCCCACATACAGAAACGACCCAAAATAACAGTATGCATATTATATGTTTATTCATAATTTATATCAATCTTTTATTGAACAGCCTGTGTCTGCCTCAAAATTCTATTTCCTGCCGCATCATAAGAAAATTTAAAGATCAAAGGTTCTTCTTTCTCATTAATACTAAGAATTCCCCCTTGAACCACTTCAAACGCTCCATAAAGAACCACATAGTCTGGAGCCGTAAGCGTTAAATTTCCCACATCAGAAACCGTCACACCACGCACGATAAGAGAATCACAACCTGCTATGGTACGCGAAGATGAGACTGTTTGATTTTCAAACACACTCACGCATGAACGAGCAGAATAAACTCGTGTGGTATCTTCCGGTTCCACTGCCTCTATCGAATTTGAAAAACAAAACAGTAAAAACAATAAAAAACAGGCATTGATAAATATATTTTTCTTCATACCGATCTTACATTATTATTCAAAGTCAATCGTTCTAATTAATAAACTTTTTCAATATATCAGCTTTCTTATTGTCAACAAAAAGCGTATAGACGAATGTCCCAAGCCCTATCTCCGACGGATTGATTTCAACAATGCTGTTGTTGCCAGTCAAGACGACTTTTTTCAACAATTTCCCAGAAATATCAAAGATTTTCAGATCGGCGGTATTATAAGTTGACGGCA
The DNA here is from genome assembly GCF_019041495.1 of Parabacteroides sp. MSK.9.14. NCBI lineage: Bacteria > Pseudomonadati > Bacteroidota > Bacteroidia > Bacteroidales > Tannerellaceae > Parabacteroides > Parabacteroides sp. MSK.9.14. The sequence continues at coordinate 6,268 of NZ_JAHPXO010000032.1, read as the reverse complement.
ATGCATAAGAAACGGAAGCACCTGCCCTGTTAAATAGTTTCGCTCCCTCGACCACGCTCACCTCTTCATTGGATGTGGACCGAAACATGGATTTTGTTTCAGCCGGTAAAAGACTTTGCAGTGTTTCGATCTCTTTCTGCTGATCTTGAATAGTTTGTTGCATTTGCTTTAAGCTTTCCACTATCAGGGGAATAAAGCCGGTATAGTCAATCGACATGATTCCTTTTTCGTTTGTTTGAACCAGTTCAGGTAAAACCTTTTGGATATCCTGAGCAAGAAAACCGATCCGCCTACGGTTGGCTTCCGCAGCTTCCCGTTGATCTATTTCTTGTTGGAGACGCTGATATTCTACATCCTTTGCTGTCACAGCAGTATTATCAGTTGAAGAAGTAGCACCAGATATTGATATCTCAGAGTTTGACGTTCCTGAAAATACAGCCTCTTCGGGTTCACGGGCTTCCTGAATTTCAGACAAACGATAAGTATAAGATACCCCATCTATTTGAGAAAGTGTTCCCAATGGATCTTCTATCGATTGAATATTATCCTTTAACCGGACATCCGAAGTGATGTTGACACCGTTCACCACAAGGTTTGTATTAAAAACGAAATTACTATTTGAAGCAGGATTGTAATAAGCTATCACCTTATTGGCATAACCGGTAGCTGTCAGAAAAACACCTAATTTCCCATGTAACCAAAGCTGATCGCTATCTGTCGTTCCATACTCGCCAAGAAAAACATTTAAAGACTGATTCTGATATCTTCCGAAATCACCAAAAGGCATTTTTGCACCAGCATGCATATCCCCATATTTTCCCAACACTTGAAAAGTCATAATATTGTCATAATCTTGATTCGGCATAAATGTCCCCGCCTGCACACGTCCATCCGACAGAACCCGTAACTGGGCATTAACATTGGTAAATAAACTTGCTAAAATCAAACACGAAAAAATTTTTATTGCCTTCATAACTTTCCTAATTAATATTAACACTCTCTTTGTCATTATATCATTTAGATTCAATCGAATCACAAACCTCGCCCCAATACCATTTACCTGTATTTGAATCATACACCCATTTACCACCGCTTCTACTGTGATTACTTTCGCCACCAATTATGACATTCATCTCTGATTTAGATAACTTTTTTAATTTACTCATCTCTTTTTAGTATTAAAATTTATGCAAATGACAACTTAAAGTAAGAACAGCAACATAATAAAAACATCATATTTTTCATAATACACGTATTTTTTATGGCTTTGTCGAACTAAGAACAACAATTATTATGAACCGAACAATACTCATATCCGCTATCGGAATGCTAACACTAACCCGTTGGCGGAATTAAATTGATAAAATATTCATGTATAAAAAGTTGTGCATACTTCTGGTATTTAGAAAATTAAAGGTTACCAAACTTTTAATAGACAAATATTATACGCAATATTCGCAAAATTTCTAAACATATGCAAGCAAGTAGCCGGTAATTTAGTCAATGAATTAGGTAATGTGCCAAGAAGAGGGGTGGTTCCAAGATTCTCAGACCTGAAATGGTGGCATTGAATATGACATCGGAAGCTGTTGGCATTGACAGTGAGTCATTGTTGTTTGCAAAGTTGCAGGAACATAAGTTTGAGATTCCCAATCTTATATCCCGCAGACTATACAATGACAGGCGTAAAATCACTTCATCCCTATGCAATACAATCCGTGAAAGAATGGCCAAAGAAATCGACGGAGACGAAGATTGTTTCTGCATTGACTCTAAGCCGATAGAAGTATGCCGTTTTTCCCGTTCCAAGCATTGTAGTATGGGGAAGAAGAATTTTGAGAAAGCACCGTCAATCGGATACTGCGCATCACAAGGAGTATATTATTACGGATATAAACTCCACGCGGTCCGCGGATTAAGTGGAGTCATCCATTCCTTTGACCTTACCAAGGCAAGTGTGCATGACATTCATTACCTGAAATAATTGAACCTGTTACTATATGGCAACCATTTGTTATCACGAATGTTAAAGTACGTTCTAATCCAGTAGATTTTAGACTGTTATGTTTTGATTTTAAAAATAATAACCTATTTTTGCAAGTACATAATCATTAACCAAATATAAAATATGAAAAAAGCGGATTTAATTAAGGGCATCGCCCAAAAAGCTGGTATTACAAACGAACAGGCACAAAATGCCTTGGAAGCAACACTTGATCTTATCAAACAATCTGTAGTGGAGCAAGAAGACAGAATCACATTGCATGGATTCGGAACATTCGCTCCGAGCGTGCGTAAAGCCCGTACAGGTATTAATCTTGCAACAAAAGAAAAGGTTGAAATCCCGGAATGCAAAGTTGTTAAGTTCAAAGCAAGCAAAGACGCTTGGTTCTAAGAACTGGCTTCGCCTTTTTCCGGAAGGATGACTTTCAATGTTCATCAGCTTAAGCTGAAACCGACTGTGGAAACCCATCCATTTCATAATAGTAGATTTTTAATTTTGTAACCATATAGCTGCATTCATAGTGGCTATATGGTTTTTTAAAATGGACATGTATGAAAAAGAAATACCAAATCCTTAGCATGGCACTTTTGCTATCCGATTCCTTATTCGCCCACAGCAATATTTCAAACGCTCATATGGGAATGATAGACATAGCCGATAAAGTGCATGATTCTACTCCGTTCAAAGGTAAGATAAACAAGGTATACAAAGCGGTGGAAGATGGAGATTTCCTTAAGGCAAAAAACCTAATGAAGGAAATAAGCCAAAAGGATCACTGGGAATTATATCCAGTGTATGAACTTGCCGACTGCTATCTGCGTACACAAACATCAACCGGTGAATACAGCCCTACCACTGCATACCGTAACCTTCTGAAGATTACCTCCAGAGGAGAAAGACTGACAGAAGCCGATGCTTATCTGTTTGATTTTGGATTGTCTATCAGCAAAATACTGGAACGTATCGAGCACTGCATGTATGATGATGCTGCCAAAGAGAACACCCTGCAGTCTCTTGACAGCTTTATCCGGGAAATAAAGAATGACAACCTCCGGCAGAAAGCAGAGACCCTACGACGCGAAGCCGCATACACTGCCCTGCAGGACGAGCTAGACGTGTATAACTGTGAGAAGTTCCTCGAACGGTACCCGACCGGGAAATACACCAATGAGGTAAAGGACATCCGCGACAGGCTGGCATATGAATCAATTGGCGAAAACATCGTCCAGCTGCAGGAGTATGTGAAGAAATACCCGAACTCCAAATATGTTCCGGATGCGAAGGTGCGGATCGAGCAGTTCAACCTACCCGTATTCACAGTATCACAAGCCAAACAGATTGCAAGTGCACAGCTACCTGGCAAGAAGATACTGGAGGTTTTCCCTTTCTCGAATTCAGCAAGGGGAAACGACCAAATTATCTGCGTGGCGAACTGTATGAATGACGATCAACAGGTGGACGCAAACGGCACATTTATGGTACTGATGCACCTGAAGGACATCAACGCGATGAAATACCTGACATTTACCTGCGACGGCAACACTAATCTGCGTTCGCATTCCATAGACGTCGTGGACAAACAACGAATCGGAGAGACAACGTATATCATCCTCTGCTACCGGAATTTCTCTTACGGTGCTGAATGCCGGGATTGCGTCGAACGGGTTTACGCCATTTACAATCCGGACAACATGACCTTACACAAGGTGGTGTATTCAGGAAAGGATTCCTTTGCCCCGGACGGGACACTGCATAGAATCGAAGGTGAATGGCTCCCCATGGAGGACAACACCTACACACAATGGCTCAAGAACTATGCGGAAAAGCAGCTAAAGCCATACGTTAAATAACAGATTCTATCTGTTTGGAAATCAGCAGACATATTTCATTCTAAAATCTTTCTTTTGTTCACCGGGCCGCCAGATCTTGCCATCTGACGGCCTTTTCAATTGTCCTTCCGACAAAGACGGCGGCTACCGGTGTCAGGCCGGCATCACGAAGCAGGGAGGCAACACTCAGAACGGTCATTCCGGTAGTAAGCAGGTCATCCAACAGGACAATCTTTTTCCCCTTCAGCATACGTTTGTCAAGCATAAAGTCTTCCGTTCCCATGGGACGGCGTCTGCCGGTGAGATGAACGGGTTCCCGCGAGACTGGGATCAACGTACCAAACCCATCGGTCCAGTTCATACGTGTGCTCAAATCACTGCTCAATCGCCGGTAACGGATCTCTGTCCGTTACCAATTACTCGCCGGCATACACAACAGCGTGTAACCACCCTTTTCAAGGCCGAGCCGCTCAAACAACGCACAAATTTCATTTTCCAAACCGGGCACATACTCACCTCTTTTAAAATTATACAGCTTCTCTCCTATCATTCGATCTTCCTCCAACAGCTGACGATCCTTGGGCAGATAGGGATACAAATAAGCCATCGTAATGCCAAACAGATGAAAGGGTTTTCCCGGAGGATAACAGCACTCGGTAGTGAACAACGCAATACGACGCTCAAGAAGGTCATCCAAATGACAACCACAAGCGACCGACTCCAGCAACAAGGCGTCAAGCGACTCATTTTTGAGCGTTCGACGCTCAAAAATCCAACGCACAGCCTTCTCAAGAGCCTTCCGGGCACGAAGTTCCTTGCCCGCATTATTCCACATCCGCAAACGGTACACAACTCCGGCGAACGCAATTCCGAAGCAGAATCCTGTTATCGCAACAATCCACATATCTTAAACCCTTGCTTTAAATAAACGACATCTTTCCTCTTACTTACAGGATTTTGACTCAGACATGTTCCGGAGCTAACCAAATTGTCCGGCACAAATACCTGCATCTTGTTGGCAATAGCGGACTCAAACATCGTGTCGGACTGACCTTCAGACAACGTATAATAGGTAATCACATTCGGGGAAAACCCGGCAACATGAAGCAATGTCTTAATCACGACTGGCTTGGACTGCTTGACACCGGGAGGATTGACTGTCACAAGCAACCCGTCCGCTTCCATGACATCACATAGTATGTCCGCATAGAGATTGTCGGCATCCAGCAGAAATCCGTCCAGACCGCCTGGCAACAACAATACAGGAATGATACCACAGTTCATACAATGCCGTACCAGCTTCCTGCACATAAAGTTAGTTACAGGTATCAGAGGTAACGCTCCGATATCTTTCAGCCCCTGTATAATACCTTCTGTCAGACTTTCGTCATTTTCAGAGAATGCCTGAGAGACTACCATAGAGAGGCGGATCTTTAGCAGCAAATCCACATTACCCTTACAAAACAGATACGGGGGATGGATAACATGATGCTTGATATCCAAAAGCGAAAAGAAACCATTTGGATACACCTTGTCAAAAGGACTCACACAACCGCACTCCAACATATCCAGCATATCAAATGCAGTCTTGACATCTTCCGCAGCATCCATCACTCTCTTCCGGGTCACTTTCGCCAGCTTGGGGATTCCGGCTTCCTTGCTATACCAGACAAGCATATCTGCCACGGCTGAAGCTTTCCTGAAATCAAGATTCCCCTTCAAGGCAAATGCCTCAAAGTCTGTCAAGGCGCCTTTTTTCTCCAAACCCAACAACCTCAATAAATATTGCTGTTTGATATTCATTTTCATAGCTATGTCCTTTGGTTTTATTCTCTCATGCAAAATAAATCTAAAAACAAGAATTATCCAAAAGATAATTTGCTCATTTAACACATTGAACGTAACTTTGTTATAGAATAACGATAAATTATATTTTATATGACAAAAGCAGAAATTGTAAAGTCTATCAGCGAAAGCACTGGAGTTGACAAACAAGCCTCAATGGCCGTGGTTGAATCATTCATGGAAATCGTCAAAGAATCACTAGCAAAGGATGAAAATGTTTATCTGCGCGGCTTCGGTTCATTCATCTGTAAGGAGAGAAAAACCAAAACAGCACGCAATATATCCAAGAACACAACCATTATCATTCCCGCACACAAAATACCGGCTTTCAAACCGGCCAAGGAATTTGTCAAGACTATTTCGAAACTCGAACTCGACTAAGACTACAACATTAAGGTTACAAATAAGAAAGGGGGATTCATTCTTCCCTTATAGAACTTCGCATTTTAAAACTCCTAAATCTTCAGTTTAGGGGATGAAAAATGCGGTATAGCGCAGCTATCCTTGGTTTTCAATGTACTTCTTGATAGTTTTCTGACTGACATTTTGGACTGATGACACAAAGTAACCATCTGTCCAAAATGTGTTT
>NZ_JAHPXO010000031.1:0-57115 GCF_019041495.1 Parabacteroides sp. MSK.9.14 | reverse complement strand
GTAAACGGGAATCTTCGGCACTTTTTCTGACTGTTTGAAGCAAAATAAGTCACGTGTTTCAACAAAAAAGACGGCATCTCCTACAGAAAAACATCCTCAATACAACTCTCACAACCAACAAATGCAAAATTTAAACAGGCTCTTATATTTCAATCATAAAATTCATTACCTCAAACACAAGCTTCACTTGATTCCTTATTTTAATCTATTCATTCACTTTTTTCTCGGTCAATAACTATTATGATTGGCTCTTTTTACAAAAAAAGCGATAATATTTTAATTTGAATTTGTTGTTTGTGTAAAATTTGTTAATATATACGTGAGTTCGATGCAAATGATACTGGCAAAGGACAACGGTTACTTTCGTTGTATATTTGTATCGGACATTTTAGAAACAAAAGAATATTTGTTTTTGACAGCAAAGCAAGATGTATATTCTTATCTGCTTCGGGTTAACAAAGAGGACGGTTCTGTTACTTCTATTTGTAATGGTGGAGAATTTAAAGAAACACCTTTTATGAAAGTAAGATATGTAGATGTTGAAACCCCTAAATTTATCAACGACCTTTGCGGCGGCTTGCCATTCTATCCTTTTGACCAGAACGAAAATAGCTGGATTGCCAAATATGAAGCAACAGATTTGTTGGAACAGATTGATATTGATGAATTGAAAGTAACCGAAGTGTTGATGCCGGAAAAGAAAGCGCAACTGATCCGGATTTTGGAAAACTTGAAGGAATATGATAATCCGGTGATTTATGATAGCAACCTTAAAATAGAATGATATGAGACAAAATTTGATTTTTGAAACAACACAAAGTCTTGGATCATAAAGAAGTTTCTTTCATAACAAAGCCGGAACCTCAAATCATCAAACAAAATATAGCCAATACGAAACAGTTGATATTGGAAATTACGGACTGCTGCAATTTGGACTGCCATTGTTATCTTTGTCCGTCTCCATCTAATTATGAAATAGTGATTGGACGTTTAAATCTTTGTCATATCAAATAAAAATGTTCGATACATTCCCCCATTCCCACCAACTCGAATCCGCCGACTGCGGTCCCTCGTGCCTGCGCATGATCGCGAAGTACTACGGTCGCAGCTATTCCATCCAGTACCTCCGCGAACAGGCATTCAACCAGACCACGAATATCCTGATCTCCTTTTTGGCGGCGCGGGCTGTTGTTTCGGGTGAAATGACGTTGGGCATGATGATGTCGCTGACGTATATCGTAGGGCAGTTGACGGCTCCTATCGAGCAGTTCATCGGCTTTGCGTGTGCCTTTCAGGATGCGAAGATCAGCCTGGAGCGGCTCGGCGAGATCCATCAGAAGGAGGATGAGGAACAGACGCTTGCCTTGAAAACGAACCGGCTCCCGGAAGAGCGGACGCTCCGGGTGGAGGATGTGTGCTTCAGCTATGACGGGGCGGACCGTGACTATGTGCTGGAGCATGTCAGCCTCGCGATCCCGCAGCACAAGGTGACGGCTGTGGTGGGGGCGAGCGGCAGCGGGAAGACGACGCTTGTCAAGTTGCTGCTTGGTTTCTACGAGCCGAACAAGGGGGCGATCCGCGTGGGGAACGTCTTGCTGAAGGATATGAACCCGCATGTGTGGCGTGCGCATACGGGGTGTGTGATGCAGGACGGCTTCATCTTCTCTGACACGATCGCGCGTAACATAGCGGTGGGGGCTGAATCGATCGACAGGGAGCGGCTGCTGCATGCCGTTACGGTGGCGAATATCCGGGAGTTCATCGACTCGTTGCCGTTGGGCTACAACACGAGGATCGGCATGGAAGGGAACGGCGTTAGCCAGGGGCAGCGGCAGCGTATCCTGATCGCCCGTGCGGTGTACAAGGATCCGGAGTTTATCTTCCTGGACGAGGCGACGAATGCCCTGGACACCAACAACGAGAAAGAGATCATGGAGCACCTGCACCGGTTTTACCGGGGCCGCACGGTGGTCGTGGTGGCACACCGTTTGAGCACGGTCAGGGATGCGGACAACATCGTCGTCCTGGACAAAGGGCGGGTAGCCGAGGAGGGGACGCACGAAGAACTGACGGCGAAACGCGGAATATATTACAAATTGGTGAAGAACCAGTTGGAATTAGGCAATTAAATGATGATTTACCGGTAAATCATCATTTACAAATTGTATATGGAAAAAGGGAAAGACATAGAATTACGCAGTGAAGCGGTGCAGGAAGTGATGGGGCATAATCTTGATATGTTATGTAACATAAGACTATTTATCTGATAGTAATGATGTTCTTTGGTTGCAGATTTTTTATTGCAATATCTCTATAACTGGTCCATCCTTTCTTGATTTCACCTGTATGAGTGACACCCTCCTGAGGTGCCATCAATTGTGAGGTGTTCGGTATTATAGAAAAACACAACTTTCTCTACAGCTGCTGTAACCTCCTTGATATCATAACACACACTTACCCTTAAGCAGTTTATTCGTAAGCATTCGGTAAACCACGTATTTTTTCCTCAAACTTCCGTTATTAACTTTACGTCCAAAAAGCAAAGTTATGATGACACGAGAAGAAGTAGTAGAGATAATGAACTACTGCAAAGAGCACAAAGTGACTTATAAGTCAAGATTAGAGGAACTCAACATCCCTGTATGGCGGTTTTACGACAGCAAATCCCGTTATGCCGCCGAGCAATCATCGGGTAAAACGGCTCAAGGTGAGTTTATCGAGCTTCCACACAGCGGATCTTTTGTTCCGGTTCCTTCATTTGCCGGTACAACCGGACGGAAACAGAAAAATACACCGGCTACGCCAAGCGGATTGAAAGAGATGGAAATACGTACACCGGCCGGTAGTGCCATACGCATTGCGGTGAGCTAAATGAAAAGGAACTGTTTTCAATCATCCGGGCCTGCAACCATGTTCAGCCTTAATGACAGTATGTGCTATCTGTTGTATAACCGCCCGACTGATATGCGCAAAAGCTTCCATACCCTCAGCGGTATCATCACCGACGCCATGGGGCAGGACCCCTGCAACGGCAACGTGTATATCTTCATAAACCGTGACCGTATAAAACTCCTGCATTGGGAGCCAGGCGGCATGGTGCAGTATTCCAAACTTCTGGAAGCCGGCACTTTAGGCAAGTCTGATTCTGCCAGCGATAATGAGGTCTGTGCAAATATAGAATGGCGGGAACTTGTCATGATTGTGGAGGGTATCATGGAAGCCTGCGATTCGCGACGCACGAGACTTGAAAACCTGCAAAAGCTTCGAAAATAGTACCTTTTTTTACTCCGTTCACTTTTGTATGTCATTGGATTTCTTCATAACCTTCCTGTTGAGAGAAAGTAACTTTTTCAACATCCGAATTGAGTTGGACGAGATGCAAAGAAACATTATCCATACTGGTTAAGCATGATACCATTTGCCGGATATAAGTTCCAATCCCATATACCGCAGCCCGGCTTCAATAGCTATAAAAGCATTCGTTACAATATGGGCTTTATCAAAAATACGGGCATGTTCTTCCGGATCGGAGGCCAAACAACAAAATTCATTTTCCAACAAACTATCCAGCGCATCTATACATTCATAATCCAAATCAGCATAAATACCTCCATATTCATATAGAATCAAATAACGAATCATATCCCAACGCTGAACTGCATACGGATAAGAATTATATACATCCCTATATTCGGCATGTCCAGCCATAAAGGCATCGATCTTCTCGCCATTCCAGAAAATGTACGTCCAATCCGGATGTTGCTCTTTCCATGTTTGAGACAAATCCGACAAAAGATCCGGTTGTGGACCATCCTTTCCTTCCCACACTTAGGTGTATAATCTTTGGTATCTGCATATTTTATCTAATTTATACCCGACACTATAATAGCACTAAACTACGCAAAAACCATTCTACGCCTCAATTTTTGTTATTATAGTTAGATTCAAATATATGATTTCTTTTACAATCTGTAACACAAAATCTTATGCTATACAATAGACATACACAAACGAGATCTTACTTATTGTCAAAATTTCCGAAAAAGCCATTGGTTCAAATCGAAACTACCACCGCATCTAATTTGATTTTATACCCCATATAATTCAAATTACACACAAGGGTGTAATATTTTTAACAAACAACATATTCCATATATGCCTACTAATCACAGATTTACAAAATGGCTCTATTTCAGGAAGGGATATTGTCTATTTTTGATACAAACTTAGAGCCATTTTCCTAACGTACGCTTTGCTTGCTTTCCTTATTTTAGGCTTAAAAACAGCACGATTCCGTACCGTCTTCCCAGGATCATCTAAATGATTTTTCAAATGATCTGAATGGTTTTGGAAAACTATCCAGACAATCGGGACAAACGATCAGGATAAACGTACGGATGTAAGCGGACCTACGAGTGGCAACTCTAACAAATTGTCAATCGTAGGTCCGCTATTTACAGATATGCTAATTTGCCAACGGAAAAAGATGAGCGATCGTGTTCCTGCCGCCAACAAGATTCAACTGCTGCTCGCCCCAGACAAACGTTCCGCTCAGCAAAGCCGGTAAAACGATATGGCCGGAAAGTCCTTTGCCGTTTTTCTTCAAACTGACTTCGATAAGCCCTGCCGGGTGAGGGCTCTTTCCTTCTATCTCCGCATACCGATCGGCCAAACCGACCTTTTTCAAGGCACGGAACAAGTAAAAGCGATAGTAGAAGGTAGCCTGGATCAGAGAAGAATCCCAAACAATTTAGATACAGAAGATTCCAATGCTGCATTACATCCGTTTTTTGAACTAAAAGCTACACATATTTTATCTGCCAATTTATTTTTCACATCCAACTGTTTTAAAACAAGGAGATAAGACACATATACACCTAAAAAATTAAATGGTATAGTAAACAGAAAATCTAATCCATTCGTCAGAGTATTAACACCTAAAAATAGAAATACATAGAATAAAGAAAAAAGGAAAATAAACTTATCTGTCCTTCGGACCCTGTTTCTCAAAATACCGTACCGCCACCCCGATCACCGAATTCGACATATGTTCCACATAATTTTTATCCCGCGCCTGCGTCATCAGCAGACACCAGGTGGCATAGTCTTCCTCTGAGAGTTTTTCTGGGGACGGGATGGACTCTAAAAGGATTAAAGAACTGTCCGGCCGGCTCCCCATTAAGGTTTCCGTCTCCTGCAAAAGGGGTTGGATATGGGGATACTGCCGGCAAGCAATCAGACAGAAGGCTAACGACAAAAATATAACGTATATGTTTCTATTCATTATTATAGCGTTTGTTCTAAATGCAATATTACGAATATCCTCTCTTATTCCTCTGTTTTTTGTTGACAATAATACATATTAGTGATAACAAGCGGTTTTATTTATCAAGATTTTTACAATAACCCCTGTTTTTCCTATTTCGAGAGAAAACAAACACAATTTCAGCCGACCTTTCTTCCACCTAAACAGTGCTTTTCCTAACATACCAGCGAACAGTCCGCCGGAGAGGTAGAAATTGCATGACATTTGGTAATCTTATCTTCCATATTCTTACACTTCGAAAAACCGGAACTGCCGGTGAGTTGAATATTTGGAAAAACAAAGGGAGGGTAAAGGAATATTGCCCGGATTCGAAGGGTCTTTTCAAGGAAATCGAACCCTTATTTCCACGACGACCGTCTTCATCGCTCCGGGCTGTCGGATTCACTCTATACGAAGTCGGACTTCGTGGCGATGAAGACGGTCGTTGGGAGGAAAAACCGCGCACCTCACGGGAATGGCCTCCCAAAGGCATTATTTTCGATCCGTAAACAACTGTTCGAAGAACATTTGGCGGATGAGGTTCAAGTCATTTTCAAGATGTTTTTTACAATAAGGGGGGATCAATTGCTTGTCATACGCTTGATAATACTATAAGCATTGATGATACCCAACTCTCCGGCCTTGCTCAAATCGGCGATTCCCCGGTTGGCATCTCCTTGCGAAAGGCGTGCTAATCCACGGTTGAAATAAGCCTCGGCAAATTCCGGATCACGCTGGATCGCCTCGCTGTAATCCTGGATGGCAGCACGAAAATCGCGTTGCGCACAACGCAGGTTTCCACGATTGAAATAAGCATATACGAAGCCCGGATTCAATTTGATCACCATGTCATAATCCCTCGTAATCATTTCATGCTCGTAAGCTCGCTTATTGTCTTTCAAGGATGCGGAAGCCGGATCAGATGTTGCCGGAGTACGAACAACCGTCGGATTCTTACCCATCTTAAGGTTCATGCTCATAGCAGAAAAATCGTCTTGCGAGCTGGCAGCCTGCGACATATTATAGTCAAGCTGTTTATACCGGACGACAGCCCGGTTAAAATAAGCCATAGCAAAATCCGGATCCAATTCGATCACCTTTGTATAATCCTTAATCGCTTCGGTAAAGTCCTGTACAAGCATAAAATCCAAAGCCCGTCCAAAATAGGCATCCACATCGTTCGGATTCTTCACTATACGGGCCGAAAAATTATCGATAGATGCAAAATGTACGGCAACCTGGTCTTCCGTAAGGGCGGCTTCTTCATTTGTGATACGCAGCTTACGTTCCAGTACCAGACGGGAATTGTAAACTTCCACCATCTTATCATAATAAACCAACTTCTTTACCGGATCGACTTTTTCGTAATAAGTCAGGACAAACATCGGTTCCAGATCCACACGCACATTGCGGTCCTGCACGCGTCCACGAATTTCGCTGTTATACTTCGTCTTACGTACCTCTTCTTCATCATACACGACAAGACGGTTGAACTTATCGATATTCTTATCCGACTGTTCACGCGTATTTTCATCCTTTGATGCCGGATCGGCCAATTGCGTACCGGTATTGTTGCCATTTTGGGAAGCGACCGCATTTCCCGAAGCATTCCCGTTCTTCTTTTTTTGCTCCATATTATAGGCAGTCCAGTAGTCACGGTCGGCACCGACCTCATCATGCATTTTCCGCTTCACTTCCGCACGGCTGTAATAACCGGCCACAAAATTCGGATACTGCCGCAACACGACATCGAAGTCATGTACGGAACCTTGATAATCTCCCGTCTCGTAACGCAACAACGCCCGGTTATAATAAGCCATATAGTTGTCCGGTTCAATCTCGATCACAACATCGAAATCTTCGATAGCCCGGTTGTTATCCCCGATCTGTGCCCGAAGCAATCCTCGGTTGAAGCGGGCAATCAGGTTGTGGCTGTCCATGCTGACCACCTGATCATAATCAGCCATAGCACCACGCAAATCCTTTAACTGATACCGGACCAGACCTCTATTGATGTAATAACCGCTCTCACGGGTATTCAGACGAATGGCCTCGTTCAGATCGGCAAGCGCGTCTTTCATATTGTTCATCTGGTAATGCAGGATCGCCCGGTTGCCATAAGCGGGAGCATAGTAGGGGTCCATACTGATCGCCTTATCATAGTCGGCAAGTGCTTTGACCGTATCGCCTTTCTCGGTGTACATCGCACCACGGGTCAGATAGTTCATAGAATATTTGGGATGGGCCGTCATCAGTTCATCAAACACCTTTTCGGCCTCCTTAAAATCTTTTTTCTGAATATTGGCTACTGCCATATTCACCAACATCTGGCGGTCTTCCGCCTTAAACTCCAAACCTTTCCTGTAGTCTTCTATTGCTTCGTCAAATTTCTCCTGACTCTGACGGGCAATACCACGTGCGTAATATGCCTGTACCAGGAAAGGGTTCCGTTCAAGACAAAGCGTACAGTCTTCTTCAGCTCCTTTATAATCATCCAAATTGATTTTTGCCACAGCACGGTAGAAATATGGTTCGGCCAACCAAGGTTTTGATTTGATAACCTGATTGAAATATTGTATCGAAAGAACATAGTCCTCAAAATACAAGGCGTTGCGCCCGATAGTCAACACACGATCCGTATTGATTTGTGCAAACATGGCTAACGAACACAGCTGGAATATAAATAAAAGAATCGCTTTCTTCATCTATTATAAAAATATTCAACATTGATCGGTCGCAAAAGTAAGTAAATAATCTTAGCCATTAAAACCAATCTATAAAAAAAGCTTTCACAGACTGTAAAACAGTGTGAAAGCTTTCTATATTTACTTATTTCAGCTATTTACTTCGGCTGAATCTTAACCATCAAATGGTCTTTTGGGATCTTATCTCCTTCCGTTACACCCAGCTCGACAATCGTTCCGGCAACGGGAGCGACCACCCGGTTGTACATCTTCATCGCCTGGTGGATCAAAAGCAACTGGCCGGCTTCGACTTCCTGCCCTTGCTGTACTTCCACTTTAACGATCGTTCCAGGAAGATGAGAAATCACATCACCGACAAAGGGCTTATGCCACATTTTACGGTTCTTATATTTTGCAGTCAGCGTCGTCTTGTATTTGCGGGCCGTTACTACAAAATCCACATATTCGTTATCTTTTTCTTTCTTTTCCATATTCAAAAGTTTTTACGGCGTTAATTAGAACGGAGGCAATCCGTGCTTCTTAGCCGGTCTGTATTCTTCTTTCAATACAGAAAGTTTAAGCGCGTGAAGCAACAATGAACGTGTTTCTTTCGGCTCGATAACAGAATCGATGAACCCTTTGGACGCAGCCACATAAGGATTTGCAAACTTCTCGATATATTCCTTCACCTTTTCCTGGCGCATTGCATTCTGGTCTTCGGCTTCCATGATCTCCTTGCGGAAAATAATGTTGGCCGCACCTTCCGGTCCCATCACCGCAATTTCTGCACTCGGCCATGCAAACATAAAGTCCGCCCCTAAGTGACGAGAGTTCATGGCGATATAACCGCCACCATAAGCCTTACGCAGGATAACCGTAATCTTGGGAACCGTCGCTTCGGAATAAGCATACAATACCTTCGCACCATGGCGGATCACACCGGCATGTTCCTGGTCGACGCCCGGCAAATAGCCCGGCATATCTTCCAACGTGATAATAGGAATATTGAAAGAATCGCAGAAACGGATAAAACGTGCAGCTTTATCGGCACTGTCGCAATCCAATACACCTGCCAACACCATCGGCTGATTAGCAACGAAACCGACAGTTTCACCACCCATGCGGCCAAAACCGATCACAATGTTGGCTGCCCACAACTCCTGTACTTCCAAGAAGTCGGAATCATCCACGATACATTTGATAACGTTACGAACATCGTACGGCTGTTTCGGATCTGCCGGAACCACATCTTCGATGTTCATTACCGCAGCGGGTTCCTTCGACTCTACCACTTTAGCACGTTCCTGGTTATTCCAGGGGATAAAACTAACCAGACGTTTAACTTGCTCGAAACACTCCTGCTCGCTCTGTGCGTAGAAATGAGCATTACCAGTTGTTTCCGCATGGACACGTGCACCACCCAGATCTTCCATAGAAATATCTTCGCCCAACACGGTCTTGATCACATTCGGACCTGTAATAAACATCTTGGAGATATTCTCTACTACAAATACGAAGTCCGTTAAAGCCGGAGAATATACGGCTCCACCGGCACAAGGTCCCAGGATCAACGAGATCTGAGGAATAACACCGGAAGCAATTGTATTGCGATAGAATATTTCACCATAACCCGCCAATGCACCTACACCTTCTTGGATACGTGCACCACCTGAGTCGTTGATACCAATAATCGGACATTTCATTTTCAGAGCATGATCCATGATCTTCGTGATCTTACGTGCATGCTGCAAGCCCAGTGAACCACCGGCAACCGTAAAGTCTTGTGCATAGATACAAACCGGAGCACCGAAGATCGTACCTGTACCTGTAACAACACCATCACCTGGTAAATCTTTCTTATCCATGCCGAAATCACGACCATCGTGCTTCACGAACAGGTCATATTCATGGAAAGAATTCTTGTCCAACAAGGATAGAATACGATCACGGGCAGTCAGTTTACCCATCGCGATCTGCTTTTCGATAGCAGCTTCACCTCCACCCATCTCAACGACGGCTTTCTTTTCCCTGAGGGCCTGAATGTTTTTACTTAAATCTGTCATACTGATTAGTTAATAGAGTTCTTATTACTTACCAACCGCTTTTGCTTTATAGGAGCA
Organism: Parabacteroides sp. MSK.9.14; assembly: GCF_019041495.1. Taxonomy (NCBI): domain Bacteria; kingdom Pseudomonadati; phylum Bacteroidota; class Bacteroidia; order Bacteroidales; family Tannerellaceae; genus Parabacteroides; species Parabacteroides sp. MSK.9.14. The sequence goes on along the minus strand of NZ_JAHPXO010000031.1, from coordinate 47,006 downwards.
ACGGGCTGTACCTTTAATAATACTATTTAGTTTGCTTTTATTCAACTGACGGCGGATTCCTGAAATATTATCTATGAATACATGGCCTTCCAAGTGTTCACACTCATGCTGCACAACACGTGCAGCAAACCCCTCCACCGTTTCTTCATGTTCCTTCAAGTCTTCATCCAGATATTTCACACGTACTTTTGCTGAACGGGCTACTTTCTCATGCACTCCCGGCAGGCTCAGACAACCTTCCTCCATCGAAACCTCTTCTTCACTTTTTTCAAGGAAAACAGGATTGATCATCGCACGCTTGAAGCCTTTGCATTCAGGAAAATCATCTCCCATCACGTCAGCGTCAATTACCAAAAGACGCAATGACAAACCGACCTGCGGAGCGGCCAGCCCCACACCATCGGCATTGTACATCGTTTCGAACATATTGGCTACCAATTGTTTCAGATCCGGATAGTCCATCGGAACCTCTTCAGCCTCTTTTCTCAGCACGGGCTGTCCATATAAATATACTGGTAAAATCATAACTTTTATAACTGATATTTCTTATTTTCCAAATATGACTGCAAGATAATAACCGCACTGATCTCGTCTACCAATCCTTTATCTTGCCTTTTCTTTTTCTTCAATCCTCCGTCCAGCATTGCCTTATGTGCCAAAACGGAAGTAAATCGTTCATCGTAATACTCTACCGGAATATCCGGAATGGTCCGCTTCAGATGTGTTACAAAGGCTTCCACGTATCTCATATTTTCAGAAAGTTCGTTGTTCATCTGCTTTGGAAGCCCGACTACAAACCGTTCAACGGGTTCGCGCGAAACATAATCAGCCAGAAACCTTGTAAGTTCACCGCTCGGCACAGTTGTCAGTCCGTTTGCAATCATCTGCAAGGTATCTGTGACCGCCAGACCGGTACGTTTCCGGCCATAATCAATTGCTATAATCCTTCCCATCGGGCACAAAGATAACATAAATTCAGTTTCCTATTACACATATATACAAAAAGTGTGCAATTTAATACTTAGTATGCATTCTTTTCTCCCTTGAACATATTGATAACCGTTACAACTATAATCTTAAGATCCAAGAAGAAAGACCAATTCTCGATATACCAGACATCTCGCTTCACACGTCCTTCCATTTGTTCCAACGTTTTCGTTTCTCCTCTGTAGCCTGTTACCTGTGCCCAACCTGTCACCCCCGGTTTAACCAAGTGGCGAACCATATACTTGTCAATCAACGCAGAGTATTGCTCTGTATGTTTCAGCATATGGGGACGCGGTCCTACAACTGACATTTCCCCCCTCAACACATTAATAAACTGGGGAAATTCATCCAAATTAGTCCGCCGAAGAAAATCTCCGACCTTTGTTTTACGCGGGTCGTCCTTCACAGCCTGCAGGGAATCAGCCTGCGCGTTAACCTTCATCGTGCGAAACTTATAACACCTGAAATCCTGTCCGTACAGTCCCGTTCTCTTTTGCTTAAATAAGATCGGTCCCGGAGAACTCAGCTTGATCATGATACCAACCACAATATATAATATCGGGAATATAGTTACCAGAATTACAGTTGAAAAAAGAATATCAAACGCACGTTTCAATGCTCGATTGTAAGCTGCCTGTAAAGGCTCGCGGCGAACGGTCATCAAAGGGATGGACTCCAAAACATCCATCACAAGACTCTTCTTCAAATTTCGATAAAATTCCGGCACAATATAAAAACGGATCATGTGCTTCTCCGCAAAATTCAACAAACGCACAATCTTCTCATCATTCGTACCCGGTAAAGTACAGTAGATTTCATCCACATCATTTGCCAGCACAAAATTCTCTACCTCATTCGTCATTCCCAAATAATTCGGCAAAACCGATTTCAAGGACTGATTATCATCAAAGAATCCCAAGATATTGAAACCATACGACAAATCATCCTTCATTACCTTATATAATTCCATCCCATTTTTTCCTGCTCCAACAATTACGATCTTTTTAAAATTATACCCTTTCCGACGATACATTTTCAATGTTACACGCACAATAACACGCCACAAAGAAAATACTACAAGCGTAACAGCGTAATAAATCAATAAGAAAGTTGCCAACACATCTCCAACATTCAAAAAAATCAGACAAGTGGCAAATAAAAAGAACATAATCGTAACCAAAAAGAATGCTCTTTGCACAATTTTATCGATAAAGACAATGGACAGATGCAACCGCAAAGGAACAAAATAAAGGGAAAAGAAATAACAAAAATTCAACAAAAGCACCACTTCTCGCAAGCTTCCAGTAATAGCTAACGTATGAATACTATTCAATCCATAATAGACAATAAAAAAGAGAATATTCAGAACGATCAGATCTCCGATGCCTATCAGCCATTGAATAAGATAACCATATTTTTTATTTGACTCCATAACAACGCGCTAAAATCATGCAAAAATAAGCATTATTTCCGAGCAAAAAAAAGGCTGCACACGATTATGTACAGCCTTTCGGGATATAATTAAAAATTAATTATTTGCAGACATGATAACAACGCGGTTCCAATTGTTTTCATTGTACGGTTGAACGTCAGAACCCTTCCATTCGATTGTGATCTGGCTAGAAGAGATACCGTATTTATCAATAAGTTCCTTGGCAACGGCTCTTGCACGTTTTTCGGAAAGCTGCATATTGTAAGAACCTGTACCTGTTTTCTTATCAGCATAGCCGATAACCTTGATAGGCACATTGTTTTCTTTCATAAACTGTGCAGTATTGAAGATGCTAACCTGCTGGTTCTTGTCGATCTTAGCGCTATTGATACGGAAGTATACCACATTATCTACATAGTTGTTAACAACGTTAGTTACAACTTCTTCACATTCAGGACAAGAAACCGGACGTTTACTCAATTCGTCGTTTTCAGCACGCAAAGCGTTGATCTGACCATTCAGGTCGTTCAACAATGCATAATCCATCGGCTCCAACACTTCGAAATCAGTTTTACCCAGTTTGAATGTCAAACCAGCGCTCAACTGTCCGATACCGTCAGTCAGGTGGTACATAGAAACACGGTTAAACTGTTCGTTCAACAATGAACCCTGAACTTCTACGTTCAAATCTACACGTTTGCTCAAACGAAACGCAGTCAGGATACCGAAATTCACCGTTGGAGATTCTGTTCTTGCAATACCTCTGTTATCATCGGAGTTTTTGAAACGCTGTGCGTAACCAAGACCTACCCAAGGAATCAAACGAAACACTTTCTTTTCGTTGTAAGGAGCCCAGAAATTAGTCACATCCCACAACAAATCAGCATGAGCAGCTGCATATTTATTGTGCTGCATAAATGTAGCACCTGTGTTTTCAAAACCATGCAACACACCACCATTCAACTGGAGACGCAGGGCTAAATACGGATTAAACCATTTACCGACAGAGAACTGAGGAGCGAAATTCAAACGATTCTTAAAATCGGCTTCACTGTTCTGATCACCAAATAAAACACTCGCGCCACCAGCAATAGAGATAAACCAGTTGTCGCCTGCTTTGTTCTTTTTGAAGTTTGTCTTATAACCCGCTTCGTTACTAAATCCAACCTGCGGTTTAAATTCCTGTGCAGACACAGAGAAAACAAAACCTGATAACAAAGCTAAAAGTAATACTTTAGTCTTCATATTCATCAACATTTTAATTAAACAATCAATTACCTATAATCTTGCTCAAACATATTGCAAAATTAACTCTTTTTCTAATTATAACAAATAAAAACAATAAAAGTTCGATTCTACTCAAAATAATTCAATACTTCATAGCCACCTTCTTTTAGATACGATTCTTTCTTCATCAATTTTATATCATTCAACATCATATCCTCTATCAAAGAGGCCAAATCGTACTTTGGTTCCCATCCCAAACGGGTACGCGCCTTCGTCGCATCGCCGATCAATAAATCGACTTCAGTCGGACGGAAATACTGAGGATCAACACCTACAACTTCATCTCCAATCCGTTTCCTGAAATTATCGAGATAAACCTCACCGACTCTTTCAATAAACACTTTTTCGTCAATATAGTTTAAGACAGCCACCTCATTAACATTCTCTCCTTTGAAAATAATTTCCACGCCTATCTCGGCGAACGCCATCCTCAAGAAATCACGAATAGTTGTCGTAATCCCCGTCGCAATGACATAATCGGACGGTTCGTCCTGCTGGAGGATTGCATACATTGCGCGGACATAATCTTTTGCATGTCCCCAATCACGTTTGGAAGAAAGATTCCCCATATAAACTTTTTTCTGCATGCCTAAAGCAATACGGGAGACAGCCCGCGTCACCTTACGAGTCACGAAGGTTTCTCCCCTCAGAGGAGATTCATGGTTGAACAAAATACCGTTCGACGCATGCATTTTATAAGCTTCACGATAGTTCACCGTTATCCAATAACCGTAAAGTTTGGCTACGGCATACGGACTTCTCGGATAAAAAGGAGTCGTTTCTTTCTGCGGAACTTCCTGCACCAAACCATAAAGTTCGGATGTAGAAGCTTGATAAATGCGCGTCTTGGGGATCAAATTCAGCAGACGAACTGCTTCTAAGATACGCAAAACTCCCAGACCATCGGCATTAGCCGTATATTCGGGTGTATCAAAACTCACTTTCACATGACTCATAGCCGCCAGATTATAAATTTCATCCGGCTGGATCTCACCGATGATGCGAGTCAGGTTCAAACTGTCGGTCAGGTCACCATAATGTAGGATCAAGTTACGATTTTCCACATGCGGGTCCTGATAAAGATGGTCGATACGATCCGTGTTAAACATGGACGACCGGCGTTTGATACCATGCACTATATATCCTTTCTTGATCAGATATTCGGCCAGATAAGCCCCATCTTGGCCTGTTATTCCTGTTATTAAAGCAACTTTACTCATCGTTGTTAAACGGAAGACGCAACAACCTCCCTATTTTTAATTTTTTAATTTTCAATTCTTAATTCTCCAAGTACCAACTATAAAGGCGTTCAACCCCTTCGTCTATCTCAATCGTATGATGCCAGCCCAAAGCATGCAACTTCGTGACATCCGTCAGTTTGCGCATCGTCCCGTCCGGTTTAGACGAATCAAATACGATCTCACCTGTAAACCCTACCTTTTCTCGGATTAGGGAAGCCACTTCACAAATAGAAAGTTCTTTTCCAGTACCTATATTAATATGCGTATTTCGGATATCGCCGGTAGCAGGACGGAGATCGGCAAAATCGACCTTCTCCATCACATAGACGGAAGCATCTGCCATCTCCTCGCTCCAAAGAAACTCACGAAGCGGTTTGCCTGTTCCCCACAACTCCACTTTACCAGGATAAATACCGTACTTGGCAAGAATATCCAATATTTCGGATTCAGAAGTACCGCCGGATATATTTTCAACCGAACGCGCATTCAGATCTTTCCGGACAGCCTCCCAATCTCCTTCGGAAAGACATTTACCCAAATGTACTTTGCGAATCATGGCAGGCAGCACATGCGAAGTCTCCAGGTTAAAATTATCATTCGGGCCATACAGGTTGGTCGGCATTACTGCGATATAGTTAGTTCCGTATTGCAAGTTATAACTCTCACACATCTTGATCCCGGCTATCTTAGCTATCGCGTAGGGTTCATTCGTATATTCGAGTGGCGAAGTGAGCAAGCAATCCTCCGGCATCGGCTGCGGAGCATTTCCCGGATAAATACAAGTACTTCCCAAAAACAGAAGTTTCTTTACGTTATTCAGATAAGAAGCATGAATCACATTGTTCTGAATCATAAGATTCTCGTAAATAAAGTCAGCCCGGTAGCGGCTGTTTGCCACAATCCCTCCGACATGGGCTGCTGCCAGGAACACATATTCCGGCTTCTCTGCGGCAAAGAAATCATGAACGGCCTGCTGATCGGTCAAATCCAATTCCGCATGCGTACGCAGGACGAAGTTCGTGTAACCTTTTGCCTTCAGATTCTTCAGAATAGCAGAACCGACCAGTCCCCGATGGCCTGCTACAAATATTTTACTATCCTTATTCATTCTCTCTTTTTATCAAATTCAGCAGATATTGTCCATACTGGTTCTTCAACATCGGAGCGGCAACTTGCCTCAACCGTTCTGCATCGATCCAACCATTCCGATAAGCAACTTCTTCCAAGCAAGCTATTTTCAACCCTTGTCGTTTCTCTATCACCTCAACGAAGGTGGAGGCTTCAGAAAGAGAATCGTGCGTACCGGTGTCAAGCCATGCAAAACCGCGCCCTAAGAGCTGAACTTTCAAATTCCCATCCTTCAGGAATTCCTGGTTGACAGTCGTAATCTCCAGTTCTCCGCGGGCGGAAGGTTTAATCTGCTTGGCAACTTCCACCACTTTGTTCGGATAGAAATAAAGACCGACAACTGCATAATTCGATTTCGGGCATGCTGGTTTTTCTTCAATGCTCAACACATTTCCTGCCTCATCGAATTCGGCCACGCCATAGCGCTCCGGATCATTGACGTAGTAACCGAAGACGGTCGCTTTTTGTTCGTTTTCCACATTAGCTACGGCCCTTTTTAACATTGCGGTGAAACTCTGTCCGTAAAAGATATTGTCGCCCAAGACCAGACAAACGGAATCATTTCCAATAAACTCCTCCCCAATTAAAAAAGCTTGTGCCAATCCGTCCGGTGAAGGTTGTTCGGCATACTCGAAACGGACACCATAATCGGAACCATCCCCTAACAGACGACGAAAACCGGGAAGATCCTGCGGTGTGGAAATCACCAATATTTCACGTATTCCTGCCAGCATCAACACAGACACCGGATAATAGATCATCGGTTTATCATAAATAGGCAATAACTGTTTTGAAACCCCTTTGGTTATCGGATACAAACGCGTACCGGACCCTCCTGCTAAAACAATACCTTTCATAATCTTCTATGATTTACGATTTATGATTCCGGAATCATGCATCAATGATAAATCATACATCCAAAATCATAAATTCTTAATAAATATAACGGATGGCAAATGTATTAAAAATAATTCACTTTACCGGCTCGGTGAAACTTTTCTTTCCAAAGGTTTGTTACAAAGTAGATTTCAAAATAATTAAAAAACGAATTTATTATGAAGACTTTTATTGACACAATCAACTTCGGAGTAAAAAACTGGTGGGTTTCCCTGCTGTTGGGCCTGCTTTATATCCTCATCGCAATCTGCCTGATGTTCACACCGCTGGCAAGCTATGTCGCACTGAGTGTTTTGTTTAGTGTATCCATGTTTGTCAGCGGCACGTTGGAAATTCTTTTTGCCGTCACCAATAGAAAGAATATTTCCAGTTGGGGCTGGTATCTGGCAAGCGGTATCATCGACCTAATCTTAGGTATCTACCTGATGGCCAATATCGGCCTGAGCATGGCAGTGCTGCCTTTCATCGTCGCTTTCTGGCTGATGTTCCGCGGTTTCGCTTCAACCGGCTACGCTATGGACCTGAAACGCTACGGGACACGCAACTGGGGCTGGTATATGGCTTTCGGCGTACTGGCAATCCTTTGCAGTATCGGCATTATCTGGCAACCAGGTCTTGGAGCGTTATCCCTTGTCTATATGATCGCGTACACTTTGCTGATCATCGGCATCTTCCGGGTTATGCTTTCCTTCGAACTGAAGAGCTTGCACAAACGGAACAAAGAATACAACGAATAAATCGTATGCTTTTCTCAGCAGTTTCCAATCCATGAGAATACTTCCTCACCAGGGAGAGAATATATTCTCATCCGTATGAGAAAAGATTATCATTACGACGAGAAAAGATTGCCATCCTTATGAGAAAAAGCCCCTCATAAGACGAAAATCTTTTCTCGTTGTAGCTTTATGATTATTCGCTGACCATCTTCCGCTTAATGAATACGGCCTTACACTCAGCACAGTCCTTCCGGCAGTTCACTTTGGATACGACAACGGCGGCCGGTCGACCATACGCAAGGTAACCTGCTGCTCAGAGGAGGCCCCGACAAAACCTAAGCCACCCGATACGTTTTGAGGAACGATGACCGGTTCCATAAAGGTTTCGTTATAATCTTCCGAATTCAGACAGTTCATCGCACGCAAATAACGATAATAAGGTTGTGATATGCTCAATAAGCGGACTGTAACATCCAAGTAAAAATGATCTTTTCCATTTGATTCGCTAATATGCGGAACAGAGGTGTAGATCTTAAGGGTATACGAACCATTTTCAAAACGGCCATCCGTGAAAACATTGCTAAGATTACGAATAGTCCAATCCAAAATGCCGAATTTGTCATCATCGGCAGTCGTAAGATGCCCATCGGTCAACACAATATCCTCCTGGTTGATAATTTCGGGATAAGAGGAAAAGGGACCGTATTTGATACCTGTTTCCGAAGAAATCCTGTATGTATTTTCTTCGATAATAAGACGGTAATAATTTTTCTCGTTCGGACGGTCATGTATCGTTATTTTGTATCGCATACAATCCATCATGCTGGAACCACCCCTCAATTGCGTACGGAGCGTATCTACACGGATAGTTTCCTCGATCGGAAAAGGGATCTCCACCTCGCAGCCAGCCTGGTATTGCCCGTCTTCGGCTGTCGCTTCAAAGCGGATACGGTCACCGGGACGAAAAGATGTTTTCAACGTACAATTAGGATCATCGAAAGAACCATAGACCTTCTCCACCTCTGCCGTCTCGGTCTTTTGACCGTTGACATATACTACAATGGAACCATTGGAAACACAATCCGCTTGCTGTTTATCGGTATCGATCATACGCAGAGACACTCCGTTTTCTTTCTTTCCAGCTTCAAGAAAAGCATTCATCAGAAGCTGTGGGACCTGCGGCTTGTTCATATATGGAAGCTCATTCTCACAACCCGGGAACAGCATGGAAACCAGTATGAATAATATAAATAAATTCTTTTTCATAATTCTACTCCTCTTTATTAAAACCGGTATGTATAGGTAATCGATGGAACACAAGGCAGAAGCGTTTGCTTTATCAGCCTCGTTTTCCGCTTCCAGGTCGTCTCATGGCTACCATCCGGCTTAATATGCTCTACTCCGATATATTCTTCTTCTTTATAGATAAGATTCGGAGTCATGGCATTATAGGCGTTATAGACCGAAATATTCCAAGTCTGCATGCCGTGGCGCAATTTCTTATGGAAATTGATGCTCAGATTCAACCGGTGGCTGACAGGAAGGCGATAATTGTTTCGACGGGAAATGTAATCAATCAAGTTACCAGATGCCGTCCCTGTACGCTGTTCGGCAACCGTAGCCGTTCCGCCCGTATTAAAAATCCAAGTGATCCCTATATCCGTTTTCTTGCTGAAAGTATGGTTTACACAGAGGTTGATGTTGTGGCGGCGATCGTATTTATAAGGAAAACGTTCGCCGTTGTTGACCGTCCCATCCTTGAACTGGCGATCACTCTTGGCGATCGTATACCCCAACCATCCTGTCGTTTTACCGATCGTCTTCTGGGCTAAAATCTCCAAGCCGAAAGAACGGCCACGTCCCATCTCCACCTTCTCCTGCCATCCGCCGGATGATCCGAAAAAGGTAGCGCCATCCTGGTATTCCAATACATTATGCATATCTTTATAATAGCTTTCTAGAGAGAACTCCCACCCTTCCACACCGGTATAATAGCCACCGACAGCATACTGGTAGGAGCGCATCGGACGGATGTTTTTAGTAACCGGAACCCATAAATCGGTCGGCAGCGAAATCGGCGAGGATGACAGCAGGTGTACATACTGTTCCATTTGTGTAAAAGAAGCCTTTGCCGCAAAACCGTCATGAAAGCGATAACGCGCAGAAAGACGAGGCTGTGCCGACAGATAGCCTTTCCCTTGTGTGGAAAACAAGGAAAGATGAATGCCGACATTCAGGCTCAGACGGTCGCTGATATCGGCATTGTCTTCGGCATAAAACGAAAACTCGTGCCCGTGCAAATAGCTGTTCGAGGAATCGTTGTAGACGGTATCCTGTGCCGTCTGCCCGCCTACAGCTTCTTTCACACGCGAGGTCATCACCTCCGGTCGGAAGGTATGATACAGATAAGAAACACCGAACTTGACATGATGGTCAGGGACGGGCATATAATCGAAGTTCGTATGAAAACTCCAATCGTGTATACCGGAACGGTAATCGGAATTATAGACATACGATTCACCTCTATCGGTTATCGGATCACCGTTTTTATCCGCCTCGATGATATCTTTACGGTAAGTGTCCGCCATACTCATCTGGTAATGGTTGTAGGCTACGGTCGTATTGCTGAATAATTTACTGTTGAAGACATAATTCCACCGTCCGGCGGCAATCGTGTTTCCCCAGTTGAAATCGATCCGGCTGTTGTAGAAATACATACGTGACCCATTCGAATAGGCGTCATATTCCTTGTCCTGCTTGTAGTCATAATGGTCTTTCCCTTTGTAGAAACTGAGGAACAGGCGGCTGCGGTCGGAAAACTTATGGTTCACCTTTGCATTGATATCATAAAAATAGTAATTGAATTTCTTGTCCTCCGGCAGAAACGGCCTTGCCACCAGGTCGAGATAAGTGCGGCGGCCGGTCAGGCAAAAGGAGGTTTTATCTTTCAAGATCGGACCTTCGAAGTGTAGCTTACTGGTCAACAGGCCAATGCTGACCGTACCGTGATAATTCTGCATATCGCCGTCGTTTGTCCGGATATCCACGATAGAAGACAGACGGCCGCCATAACGGGCTGGAAATGAACCTTTGAAAAGCGTAACCTTTTTCATGGCTTCCGGAGTGAAGATGGAAAACACGCCCAACATATGGTCGGCATTATAGATGGGGATACCATCCAGAAGGATCAAGTTCTGATCCGGTCCGCCACCCCGTACATACAACCCGCTGAAACCTTCCGTTCCAGCCTGTACGCCAGGCATCAACTGGATTGTTTTGAGAATATCAGCCTCTCCTAAAATGGCCGGAGTATTCTTGATCTGCGTCATCGGGATGTCTAACGTACCCATACCCGTTGCCCGAATGCCTGTCTCTTTTTTGTCGGAAAGAACGATGATTTCCGACAACTGGTTATTGGTCTGCAAACGGATGTTCATTACAGTATCCCGACTTAACAGAAAACGGCAATGCTTGGTTTCATATCCTAAATACGAAAAGAAAAGTCCAGTCTCTCCTTCCGGCAAGGTCAAGCTGTAAAACCCGAAAGGGTTCGTCGAAGTCCCGGCATGACAGCTGGATTCCAAAATATTTGCACCAATCAGCGTTTCTGACGATATGGAATCGGTAATATATCCGCTGACCGTATATTTACGGGAAACAGGACGCTCTCCTAACAAGATGTGTGTGCCGGAGATTTTAAACGTTATCGCTTCCTGACCAAATGCATATTGCAGGATTTCCTCGATGGTCTTCTGACGGACATCAAGGGTAACAGGCTGCCGGAGCTGTACCTTTTCACCATAGATAAACGAGAAGCCGGTGGAGTCCTCTAACTGGCGGACAAAAGTGTCCAGTGTTGCCTTCCGGACCTGGAAGTCCAGACGCGCCGCCCGGTCTTGTGCAGCGAGCGGCGCAATTCTGAAAACTATCCATAATAGAAGAATAAGCCGGGCGAACCGGCGGAGACAATATAGGTAATAATTCATGACTTAGTTAAGTTTAGAATGAATCAAGATCGTATCATTTGTCTTTGAATAACTGAAATTACCGGCTGGCTGGAGCAGATCGAGCATCTGATCCAAACTCTCGCCTTCAGTAAAATGCGCCCTGATACGAAAATCCTTTATATCTTCATCCGTAATTTTGATTTTCACATGAAAAGCATTCGACAACTCTCGTGCAATCTCCTGCAACGGCAGATAATCAAAATGAAAATGGCCGTCGCGCCAACCGGTAGCCGTATTATTTTCTTTTGTTTTTTCTTCCTGTAGTGTTTTATCTGCTCGATTATAAATCGCGCTTTCTCCGGGAGAAAGCGTAATCCGGCTGGAAACAGCCGGCGCATTGACAGCGACAGAACCTTCCAACAAAGTTGTCTTCACCTCTGCATCTCCGGGATAGGCTTCAACATTAAAATGTGTTCCGAGCACTTCGACCTCGACTGGGTCCGCTTTCACAACAAAGGGATGCCGGGCATCTTTCTCCACTTCGAAATAAGCTTCTCCCTGTAATTGTACTTCCCTCCTATCCTCCTTGAAACGATCCGGGTAAGTCAAAGAGGAATAGCGGTTCAGCGTCACCTTCGTCTGGTCCGGCAAAGTAATTACCGATATGGCTGCACCGGCTGAAACAGTTTGCATCGCTACCGGCTTCCAATAATCATAGATGAACCAACTTGCAAAGCAAAGCAGGACGGATGCAGCAACGACTCCCGCCAGACGGAACAGTCTCAGCCTCTTTGTCCGGGGAGGAACGAGCCGCCTCTCCAACAATTTCCAACTTTCGGAAGCGGAATAGCGCCCACGAGGTGAACGTGTGGAGGCGACAAGCTTGTCCAGTGTCTTTTCTATATGATCGTGTGAAGGTTCCATGCTTTTCTCTTCTACATTTTAGAGATAAAGACAGGATTAGGTAAAAAACTCACTACTCACTTCTATTAAAATAATGTAAATTATCTCACTTCCTCTATTTGTCAGCCAACAGAGCTTCCCCTAATACCCGATCAAGTATCACCTTCTTTATTTACATAACCACACGGAAACGCGACCTCTCCTCCAGTATCATTTTGTTATCTTCATAGGGACAAAACAAGATAGATAGAAACGTTAAAAAATATCACCCGCCAGTGTAATTTCCAAAACATGCCCTACTAATCCTATTTTGACGGGGTAGTAGTGACATTTTGATAAATCATAAGAAGCCTATCCCCTCAAACAAGAAATTTGAAATAGCAGGGAGAGGGACAACTGAGACTGCCATACAAAAGTTCTATGATTATATAACAAAAAAACAGCCGAATTATTTGCAGTTTGTCAGAGAATGCATATATTTGCTGCCGTAATAACAACAAAAGTCATGAGAACAATTATAGTAAATACATATTGGTGGTGGCGCTCTTTACAACTCATAAGGTCGTAAGGAACCAGTCCTCATGTATATACTATCATGATATAATAAAAGGTCTGTCGCACTTGCGGCAGGCCTTTTTTCGTTTAGGGCAATTACCAAGATTCGAAAAGACAAAAAATAAATAATAACAGATAGAACGATGAAAACGTATCAAGTTGACGAAAATGGGTATTATGGTGAGTTTGGAGGAGCATATGTGCCCGAAATACTTCACCAATGTGTGGAAAACTTGCAGAAGAAGTATCTGGAAGTATTGGAAAGCGACAGTTTCAAGAAAGAATTCAACCAGTTACTTCGGGACTATGTCGGCCGCCCTTCTCCTCTCTATCAAGCAAAAAGGCTGAGTGAGATGTATGGCTGCAAGATATATCTGAAACGTGAAGACCTGAACCATACCGGCGCTCATAAGATCAACAACACGATCGGACAGATCTTGTTGGCCCGCCGGATGGGAAAAACCCGTATCATAGCCGAGACGGGAGCCGGACAGCACGGCGTGGCAACCGCTACTGTCTGTGCGTTGATGAATATGGAATGTATCGTTTATATGGGCAAGACGGATGTGGAACGCCAACATGCAAACGTGCAGAAAATGGAGATGTTGGGCGCGACGGTCATCCCCGTAACTTCTGGCAATATGACACTGAAAGATGCGACCAATGAAGCGATCCGCGACTGGTGCTGCCATCCTTCCGACACATATTACATCATCGGGTCGACAGTCGGCCCCCATCCTTATCCGGATATGGTGGCACGTTTGCAATCCGTTATCAGCGAAGAGATTAAAAAGCAGTTGTCGGAGCAGGAAGGACGTGACTATCCGGATTATCTGATCGCCTGTGTAGGTGGCGGAAGCAACGCTGCCGGAACGATCTATCATTTTATTGATGATGAACGGGTAAAAATCGTTCTTGCCGAAGCGGGCGGTTTGGGGATTACGACCGGACAAAGCGCAGCAACCATCCAATTAGGCAAGAAAGGTATCATACATGGAGCGCGCACATTAGTGATGCAAAACGAGGACGGGCAAATCGAAGAGCCTTATTCCATCTCTGCCGGACTGGACTATCCGGGTATCGGACCGATCCACGCCAACCTGTCAGAAACTCACCGAGCTACGATTCTTGCCGTCAATGATGACGAAGCGCTAGATGCGGCTTTTTGCCTGACGCGCATCGAGGGAATTATTCCGGCACTTGAAAGTGCGCATGCATTAGGGGCGTTGCCTAAGATAAAATTCAAACCGGAAGATGTCGTTGTCCTGACAATATCGGGTCGGGGAGATAAGGATATGGAGACTTATATTAAGTATAAATTGAAAAACGAGAAGTGAAAAGTGAGAGTCAGGAAGTTCTTCCTATAATCAGTTTTATAATCATCAATTGTCGATCATAATGGACTATACATTTAAAACAATAAGCAGGAAGGTTCTCAGTGACCTTCATACACCTGTCAGTATCTACTTGAAGGTACGGGACGTTTATCCGAAATCGGCGTTGTTGGAAAGTTCCGATTTTCATGGGAATGAAAACAGTCTTTCTTACATCGCACTTTGTCCGCTGGCAAGTATCGGAATCAATAACGGGGAATGCACCGCTGTTTTTCCTGATAGAAAAAGCGAGGTTACGGCATTGACCGGAACATTCAATGTGGCGGAGGCCATGAATGCGTTTTTGAAGCGTTTCTCGATCGAAGGACCTGACAGGAAAGTATGCGGACTGTTCGGATATACGGCTTTCGATGCCGTGCGTTACTTTGAGAACATCCCGGTGATGGAAGCGCACCATGAAGAAAACGATGCTCCCGACATGCTCTACATATTATATAAGTATGTACTTGTCTTCAACCACTTCAAAAATGAACTGACGCTCGTTGAGCTGATGCAATCCGGCGAAAACTCCGGTTTGCAAGAGATAGAGACCTTGATAAAAAACCGGAACTATGCTTCTTATAACTTCCAGGCTACCGGCCCTGAGACATCGCCTGTCAGCGGGGAAGAATATAAAGCAATGGTGCGCGAAGGCATCCGTCATTGTCTCCGTGGAGACGTTTTCCAGATCGTGCTGAGCCGCCGGTTCGAACAACCGTTCAAAGGAGACGACTTCAAGGTTTATCGGGCTCTCCGGAGCATCAATCCCTCTCCCTATCTGTTTTACTTCGACTTCGGAGGATTCCGTATCTTCGGCTCTTCACCTGAAACGCACTGCAAGGTAGCCGACGGACATGCAAGCATCGACCCGATTGCAGGCACGGCTTTCCGCACGGGAAACGTTGCATTGGACAGACAGCGTACCGAAGCTTTGCTTGCCGATCCGAAAGAGAATGCCGAGCATGTCATGCTGGTTGACCTTGCCCGTAACGACCTTTCGCGCAATGCGCATGACGTACAGGTCGATTTCTACAAGGAAGTGCAGTACTACAGTCATGTCATTCATCTGGTATCGCGTGTCAGCGGTGAGATCGATGCAGACAGCAATCCGATCAAGACCTATATAGATACATTCCCAGCTGGAACATTGAGCGGAGCGCCGAAGGTACGTGCCATGCAATTGATTACGGATATAGAAAAGCATAATCGGGGCGCTTATGGCGGTTGCATCGGGTTCATCGGCTTTGACGGCGACTTGAACCAGGCGATCACGATCCGTACATTCGTCAGCCGCGGAAACGTCCTGTACTATCAGGCAGGAGCCGGCATTGTCGCCAAAAGCAATGATGAACGGGAATTGCAGGAAGTCAATAACAAATTAGGCGCTTTGAAGAAAGCGATCGATCTGGCAACAACATTTATAAATTGAAAGTTGAAAATTAAAAGTTGAAAGTTTTTATGAAAGTATTACTGTTCGATAATTATGATTCCTTCACCTACAACTTGTTGCATATACTGAAGGAATTGGGTGCGGAAGTTGAAGTACATCGCAATGACAAGATTTCATTAGACGAAGTGGAACGTTTTGACAAGATCCTTTTGTCACCCGGTCCGGGCATTCCGGAGGAGGCAGGCATCTTGCTGCCGTTAATCCGCCGCTATGCGCCGACCAAGAGCATCTTAGGCGTCTGCCTCGGAGAGCAAGCCATCGGGCAAGCATTCGGTGCAACGCTTATCAACCTGGCGGATGTACATCACGGAGTCTGTTCGGATATACGGGTGACGGTGCCGGATGTGTTGTTTACGGGCTTGGAACCCGGTTTCCGTGCCGGCCGCTACCATTCGTGGGTCGTATCGAAAGAGAATTTCCCCGACTGCCTGGAGATCACGGCAGAGGATGTGGAAGAAGGACAGATCATGGCGCTTCACCATCGCGAATATGATGTTCGCGGCATCCAGTTTCACCCGGAATCCGTACTGACCCCCAAGGGAAAGGCAATCATACGGAACTGGCTGGGGATAAATTAAAAATTAAGAATTAAAAATTAAGGATGAAAGATATATTATATAGGTTATTCGAACATCAGTATTTGGGACGTGACGAAGCGCGGACGATTCTTCAGAATATTGCAGAAGGCAAGTATAATGATTCACAGATTGCCAGCTTGATAACGGTATACCTGATGCGTAATATCTCCGTAGAGGAATTGGCGGGTTTTCGGGAGGCATTGCTCGAAATGCGCGTCCCGGTAGATTTGTCGGAGTTTAAGCCGATCGATATTGTGGGGACGGGAGGCGACGGAAAGAATACGTTCAATATCAGCACGGCTTCCTGCTTTGTCGTAGCCGGTGCCGGATATAACGTCGTGAAACATGGGAACTATGGGGCGACCTCGGTCAGTGGCGCGAGCAACGTAATGGAGCAGCACGGTGTGAAGTTTACTGCCGATATCGACCGGTTGCGCCGTTCGATGGAATCCTGCCATATCGCCTATCTGCATGCGCCGTTGTTCAATCCGACACTGAAGGCTGTGGCTCCGATACGGAAGAGTTTAGGAGTGCGCAGCTTCTTCAACATGCTCGGCCCGCTGGTCAATCCGGTAATGCCGACCTACCAGTTGTTAGGTGTGTACAACCTGCCATTGCTCAGGCTTTACAGCTATACCTATCAGGAGAGCGGAACGCGTTTTGCCGTTGTACATAGCCTCGACGGGTATGACGAAATCTCGCTGACAGCAGAATTTAAGGTAGCAATGCCGGAAAAAGAGAAGCTCTACACACCGGAAATGTTAGGTTTCTCCCGCACAACGGAAGCGGAACTGGATGGCGGTGAGACAGTCGCCGAAGCAGCCCGCATCTTTGACGATGTCCTGAATAACCGGGCGACTCCGGCACAAAAGAATTGCGTAATCGCCAACTCCGCTTTCGCCATCCAAGTCATCTGCCCGGAAAAGAGAATCTCAGAATGCCTGGAGGAAGCTCAAGAAGCATTGGAAAGTGGTAAAGCATTGCAGACATTCAATACGTTTATCAGTTTGAATGACAAATTACAATGAAACAACGAATATGAAAGATATATTACAAGATATTATAGCGAATAAGCGTATCGAAGTGGAGCGACAAAAACAAGCTGTCCGGTTGCAGACCTTACTGGGGATGGGCGGTGAACGACTCGAACATCCTGCCCGTTCCATGCGGGCGGCTCTCGCAGCATCTTCATCGGGCATCATTGCTGAGTTTAAGAGAAAAAGTCCTTCGAAAGGCTGGTTACATCCCGATGCTGCTATAGCTGATGTCTTGCCCGCCTATGAGAAGGGAGGCGCTTCCGCCTGTTCTGTCCTGACCGATTCGAACTTTTTCGGGGGGTCCTTAGGTGACCTTTGCAAAGCACGCAGCCTGGTGGGCCTGCCCTTATTGAGAAAAGACTTCATCATTGACGAATATCAACTCTATCAAGCACGCGTAATGGGTGCCGATGCCGTCCTGTTGATTGCCGCCTGCCTTACCCCAGAACAATGTCTTATGTTTGCGGAGTTAGCTCATACCCTCAACATGGAAGTACTGTTGGAAATCCATTCCAAAGAAGAACTTGACCACCTCAATCCATTTGTCGATATGTTGGGAGTGAATAACCGCAACCTCGGAACATTTCATACTGATGTGGAAAACTCCTTCCGTCTGGCAAAAGCGATGCAAACGGTCGCTCGTGAAAGAAATCTTTCTCCTTTGTTAGTATCAGAAAGCGGTATTTCGACCACAACCACCGTATCGAACCTCAGAGAAGCTGGTTTTCATGGATTCCTGATCGGAGAGACATTCATGAAAACCGATGTACCAGGCGACACTCTCGCACAATTCATAGGAAGATTATCATGATCATCAAAGTATGCGGAATGCGTGATCCCGAAAATATACGGGAAGTTGCAGCCTTAGGGGTTGACTGGATAGGACTGATATTTTTCGCGAGAAGCCCACGAAGAATAACTAACAATGGACAATTAACTATTGACAATGGCGGCAAGCGGTATTCCGATTGTCAATTGTCAATTATCAATTATCCATTAAAAAAGGTCGGTGTTTTTGTCAACACTTCCTTCGAAGAGTTGGTGGAAACAGCGGCATTTTTCCGACTCGATTACCTGCAACTGCACGGAAATGAAACACCGGAAGATTGCCATGCCTTGCAAAAGCGTGGTTACTCGCTAATCAAAGCATTTCAGATTGCAACAGCTTGCGATCTTGAACAAACTACCAATTATGAAGGGCGTGTCGATTACTTCCTCTTCGATACCAAATGCAATAGTTATGGAGGTTCCGGCAAACAATTCGATTGGTCCGTGCTCGAAGCCTACCGGGGAAAGACTCCTTTCCTGTTAAGCGGAGGCATCCGTCCGGAAAGTGCTGGGGCAATACGTTCTTTCCGGCATCCCCGCCTCGCCGGGATCGACCTGAACAGCGGATTCGAGATTGAACCGGGGCTGAAAGACATAGGAAAGCTAAAGGAGTTTTTAAAAGCAATTCAAAATCATAATTCATAAATCTGAAATCACAAATCAAAAGATGAACCGTATCACAAACTTATTCAACACAAAAAAGAACGGAATCCTTTCCGTCTTCTTTACCGCCGGATATCCGAACCTGGATGACACGAAGAAGATATTAAAAGAGTTAGAAAACAAAGGAATAGACATGGTAGAGATCGGTATTCCCTTCTCCGACCCGATGGCAGACGGCCCCGTGATCCAGGAAGCCTCTACTGCCGCGTTACGAAACGGGATGTCATTGCATGTTCTGTTCGAACAGTTAGAAGATATCCGTCAGGATGTGCATATCCCGATTATCCTGATGGGCTATCTGAATCCGATCATGCAATATGGCTTCGAAGCATTCTGCCGGAAATGTGCACTGACAGGTGTGGACGGTATGATCATTCCGGACCTGCCTTTTGCCGATTATATGAAAGAGTATAAAGCCATCGCCGAACGGAATAACCTCAAAATGATCATGCTCATCACACCTGAAACCTCCGAAGAACGCATCCGCCTGATCGATGAACATACAAGCGGTTTCATCTATATGGTGTCGAGCGCCTCCACTACCGGAGCGCAGCAAAGTTTCAACGAGCAGAAGCAGACTTATTTCTACCGCATCAACGGGATGGGACTCCGGAATCCGCGCCTGGTCGGTTTCGGCATATCGAACAAAGCAACCTTCGATGCAGCAGCTATTAACTCATCAGGGGCTATTATAGGAAGCAAATTCATACAATTATTGAAAAGCGAACCGATCTCTGTCGCCGTCGATAAGTTACGGGCAGCCATTCAGGAGTGAAATGAACAGAAAAACAAACATTTTAAAACAGTCGTCCTCCAGCAAATAGGAAAAATACTTCTTTTTACCTTTTCGTTGAGGGACGGCAATAAATCAGACCTACCTCAAAGGACTGATAGATATTGATATCCTGCCGCCCATGGATTGTCGCCGAATAAGTCGATTACTTTATCGGATGGTTGTACCTGCAATACCGTGTACTCTGCTTCCATTTCTATTGATGGCGCTTGCAAGACACCACTAACGCTACGCAACTGATAACACCTAAAAGTTGCATCCATCTTTTCAAACTGGAAGATGCCTGTATCTTTTTTTGCCATAGCGGGAAAGCCCGGATCGAAATCGATTTGTTGGAATATGACATCGTACCTAATACGCAGATCATATTCCTACCCAACAGTATTATCAATTATTCATATGCAAGTTCAGACCTCTCTATTATAACATTTTCCAATGCGTTTTTCCAAGAAGCAACAGTCCGGCTCGACCCTTCTTTTTTTCATTTTCTGAAAGAGAATCCTGTCGTCACGCTACCTGCCGAACGTACACGCACCATTAACGGACTCATCATTGCACTGGAAGACCTCTATAAAGATAAAGAAAACTGTTTCCGACTACAAATCCTTCGCAGCTACACGCAAAGTTTCCTTTTGGACATTTACGATAAGACACATTGTATCTTCAAGCAGAACCACCCGGGAGGAATCAACCGGTAGGAAGATTTGTTCAAACGATTTATCCAGTTGATACACAAACACTGCCTCAGCCAGCGCGAAGTTTCATTTTACGCAAAAAAAATGTTCATCACCCCCCCCGCTATCTATCCGCCATCGCGCAAGCCGTCTCCGGAGAAACAGCAAAAAACATCATTGATAAACATGTCATACTCGAAATAAAAGTATTGCTGGAATCGACAGACTTAACATACAGGAAATAGCCAACCACCTCCAGTTTCCGGATCAGTCGCTTTTCGACCGGTATTTCAAGAGACATACCGACACTTCTCCGCAATACTACAGGCGTAAACTCGGTTAGCCGGAGCCTGTTCCCCAAGCACGGAACAAAAGTTTCCGGCGTATGAAACTTTTGTTTCCTAACCTGCGAAACTGTTTTTCTCTCCTACCTTGCCAAATTATTCAAAGATTCATCGTATATTTGTCGATAGGTTTAAAACCTTGTAAACTGTATATTAACAAGATTAATTCTATTAGTAAATGGGAAGAATATTAGTTATTGGTGCAGGGGGCGTTAGTACCGTTGCTGTTAAGAAGATTGCGATGAATGCAGATATCTTTACCGATATCATGGTTGCCAGCCGCACAAAAAGCAAATGCGACCGGATTGCCGCCGATATTAAGAATGTAAAGGTACAAACAGCACAGGTTGATGCAGACAACGTGGAAGAACTCGTTACCTTGTTCAATTCCTTCAAACCAGACTTAGTAGTAAACCTAGCTTTGCCCTATCAGGATCTCCACATCATGGATGCCTGCCTAGCATACGGTGTCAGCTATCTCGACACGGCCAATTACGAACCGCTGGACGAAGCTAAATACCAATACAGCTGGCAGTGGGCATACAAGAAACGTTTCGAAGATGCCGGTCTGACTGCTATCCTGGGTTGTGGATTCGATCCGGGCGTAACAGGCGTATATACGGCTTATGCGGCCAAACATCACTTCGATGAAATACAATATCTGGATATTGTAGACTGTAATGCAGGAGACCATCACAAAGCATTTGCGACTAATTTCAACCCGGAAATCAATATCCGCGAGATTACCCAACGAGGAAAATATTTCGAGGACGGAGAATGGAAAGAAACAGATCCGTTGTCCATACACAAACCGTTGAACTATCCGAATGTCGGTCCGAGAGAGTCCTACCTGATGTACCACGAAGAGTTGGAAAGCCTGACCAAAAACTTCCCGACAATTAAACGTGCCCGCTTCTGGATGACTTTCGGACAGGAATATCTGACTCATTTACGCGTGATCCAGAACATCGGTATGTCCCGCATTGATCCGATTATGTATAATGGACAGGAAATCGTTCCGATCCAATTCTTGAAAGCCGTGTTACCAAATCCGGGGGATCTGGGTGAAAACTATACAGGCGAAACCTCCATTGGTTGCCGCATCCGTGGTATCAAGGATGACAAAGAAATGACCTACTATATTTACAATAATTGTAGCCACCATGCCGCTTACCTAGAAACAGGGGCACAAGGTGTAAGCTATACGACTGGCGTCCCGGCGATGATCGGGGCCAAACTGTTCATACAGGGAGTTTGGAAAAAACCGGGGGTTTGGAACGTAGAAGAGTTCGATCCCGATCCGTTCATGAAGGAACTGAACGAACAAGGTCTGCCTTGGCACGAACTGTTCAATATAGATCTAGAACTGTAAACAATGGACAATTGATAGTTGACAATTATATTAATATCCTTTTTAATTGTCAATTGTCAATTATCAATTAACTAAATGGCTCGTAATATTTACAACATACTACGTCTTGGTACACAAATCAAAAGCAGAAGGCTCAAACTATTGGGTATTTGGCTATTTCATGTGTTAGGCAAACGATATATCGGCGTTTTTCTCGATCCGGTACTAGCCTGTAACTTCCGCTGTAAGATGTGTTATTTCAGCGACGAGGAAAAAAGGAAAAGTCTGCGAGGTACACTGAAATATGAAGAAATAGAAGCCATTGCCGGAAGCCTGTTCCACCGTGCCTTGAAACTTCAGATCGGTTGCGGAGCGGAACCGACTTTGCATAAGGATCTGGTAAAAATCATTGCACTGGGTAAACGATACAACGTCCCTTACGTTTCACTCACGACAAACGGGAATCTGCTGACAAAAAAGCAGTTAGCCGTTGCTGTAGAAAACGGGTTGGACGAGTTGACACTATCGGCACATGGTTTTACCCGCGAAACATACGAGTATCTGATGACAAACGGTAAATTCGACTTGTTCCGCAGGCTGCTCGCCGACGTCGCAGAAATAAAGAAACAACATCCGCAGTTCAAGTTGCGCATCAATTATACGATCAACAACGACAATCTCGAAGAACTAAACCGGATATGGGAAGTCGTCGGAGACGAACTGGATATCCTGCAACTCCGCCCGATACAAAAGATCGGAGAGAGCGAATACCAGGATTTCGATCTGACTAATATCTATGCGAGGTACGATGCCATACTGGTTCCGCTAATAGAAGAATGCCGCCGCAAGCATATCATCTGCCTGGCTCCCGACAAGCAGAACATCATCGTGCTGGAGGAAAACGACGCAGACGACAACAGTATCGAAAAGATTACATACTGCTATGTTTCTCCCCAAGAATGCTGGCAAGATGAATTCGATTACCGGACGGAGACATTCGAGTCATATGCTGCTGCCCATCACATGGGAAGAAAACTGCTTTGGAAGGTCTTCGGACGAAAAGCCCGCCGGAAAGCGGATGTAACACGCAAGATGAACTATAACATCAAGTAAATAAATATATGGCAATACAAATAGGAGATAAAGCTCCCGAAGTTCTGGGACTTGACCAGAACGGGAAAGAGATAAAGCTAAGCGATTTCAAAGGCAAGAAGTTGGCGCTCTATTTCTACCCGAAAGACAATACCAGCGGTTGTACAGCTGAAGCGTGCAGTCTGCGGGATGGCTACAAGGAATTGCAAGCTGCTGGCTACGAAGTAGTGGGTGTCAGCAAAGACAGTGCCAAGTCTCATCAGGGATTTATCGCAAAACAGGAACTCCCTTTCAGCCTCATCGCTGATACGGATACGACCCTGCAACAGCAGTTCGGGGTTTGGGCAGAAAAGAAATTGTACGGACGTTCATACATGGGGACTCTCCGTACCACCTTTATTATAGATGAAGACGGTATCGTTACCAATATCATCGGCCCGAAAGAGGTGAAGACTAAAGACCATGCTAATCAAATCCTTAATCTATAAAAGGAAATGGCAAAAGAAGATTTATTCGAAGAAGGCAAACAGCCGGCAGCCGAGAAACCGGCTGTAAACGCAGACAAATTGAAAGCGCTTCGCGCAGCAATGGACAAGATCGAAAAAAACTACGGAAAAGGTTCGATCATGAAATTGGGTGACGAAAGCGTCGAAAATATCGAAGTGATCCCAACAGGTTCTATCGCCTTGAACGCAGCATTAGGTGTAGGCGGTTATCCTAAAGGCCGTGTGATCGAAATCTATGGACCGGAATCATCCGGTAAGACAACTCTTGCGATCCATGCGATTGCCGAGGCACAGAAAAATGGTGGTATTGCGGCATTTATCGATGCGGAACATGCTTTCGACCGTTTTTATGCAGAAAAGTTAGGAGTAGATGTCGAAAACCTGTGGATTTCCCAACCGGATAATGGCGAACAGGCACTGGAAATTGCTGAACAGCTAATCCGTTCATCTGCTGTGGATATTATCGTAATCGACTCGGTTGCCGCTCTGACTCCAAAAGCGGAAATCGAAGGCGATATGGGTGACAGCAAGATGGGACTACAGGCACGATTAATGTCCCAAGCACTTCGTAAGTTGACGGCTGCGATCAATAAGACTAACACGACATGTATATTCATCAACCAGCTGCGTGACAAGATTGGCGTGATGTTCGGCAATCCCGAAACGACAACCGGCGGTAATGCGTTGAAGTTTTATGCCTCTGTTCGTCTGGATATCCGCAGCATCGGTAAATTGAAAGACGGTGATGATATCAAAGGTAACCAAGTGCGCGTAAAAGTAGTCAAGAACAAGGTCGCTCCTCCTTTCCGGAAAGCAGAGTTCGACATCATGTTCGGTGAAGGTATCTCCAAAGCCGGTGAAATAATCGACCTGGGTGCAGAACTGAACATCATTAAGAAAAGCGGTTCGTGGTACAGTTACAACGACACTAAATTAGGACAGGGACGTGATGCCGCCAAACAATGCGTTGCCGACAATCCTGAACTGGCAGACGAATTGTCCGACCTGATCTTCGAAGCGTTAAAAGGATAAAATCAATGGCACACAGATGATACGGATCAAGTCTGTAGTCATCTGTGTCCATGATTATACAGAAAATCATTCATGAACACAAAAGACAAATACCATTTGCTTTGCAACACTGAAACTAGTATTCCCATCTTTTCCCGTGACTGGTGGCTCGATACGGTTTGTGGCAAAGATAAATGGAAAGTCTTATTGGTTGAAGAAAAAGAAAGGATTACGGCAGCGATGCCACTTTATTGTCCTCGACAAGGTATTATCTCAATGCCATCTTACACACAAACAATGGGTCCTTGGTTCGCACCGGAATCCAAAGATACCAAATACACCAAAACTTTAGGCCACCGGCAAGTTTTATGCAAACAACTGCTAAACACGCTTAAAAGCTATCCGTATTTTATGCAAAATTTTCATTACGGAATCACCGACTGGCTACCATTCTATTGGGAAGGTTACCGACAAACAACACGCTACACCTATATGTTGAAGGATATCCGAAACACAAAAGCAATATTGGGAAATATGAGTTTCAATATCCGACGGAACATCACAAAAGCCAGAGACAAATATCATATCACAGTAAAAAAAGGAATTTCTATAGAAGAGTTCTTGTTGATACAGGCACAAACCTTCAAACGTCAACAGATCACCAACAAAGAAGATATGGAAGTTTTAATCAAACTGATCAATATTTGCCGAAAACGGGACCAGGGAGATTTATGGGGCGGTTATGACGAAAAAGGACGTTTGCATGCTGTCGCTTTTATCGTCTGGCAAGAAAGTTCCGCCTGGTATCTGGCTGGTGGAGGAAATCCGACTCTTCGGGAGTCCGGAGCACACAGTTTAATTTTGTGGGAAGCAATCCGTTATGTTTCACAATATACCGACACATTTGATTTCGAAGGTTCCATGATACCGGGAGTCGAACGTTTTTTCCGTGAATTCGGTGCAATTCAAACCCCCTTCTTCACAATAACCAAAGGAAAATTAAGTTTATTAAATAGAGCCTGTTTAAAAATAGGAAGGATAATAAACAGATAAATTATTTATGATATTAAACAGTTATAATAATATACTGGTTTTAGCCCCTCATACGGACGACGGGGAATTAGGACTGGGAGGAACCATAAGCAAACTTATCGAACTGGGAAAGAAAGTAACCTATGTCGCTTTTTCAACCGCTCAGCAGTCCGTACCCGAAGGTTTTCCGAAAGATATTTTGAAGACAGAAGTCAAGAAAGCGACTGCCCAATTGGGAATATCACCTGAAAACCTCATCATCTACAATTATGAGGTCCGTAAACTCGGATATGTCCGGCAGGAAATATTGGAAGAACTGATCCGCCTAAAAAAATCGAACAGCTTTGACTTGGTCTTTATCCCAAGCCTACACGACATTCACCAGGATCATACAACGATCGCCCAAGAAGGCCTACGCGCCTTCAAAAACACGACACTGCTGGGCTACGAGTTGATTTGGAACAATCTGACATTCAACACACAATGTTTCGTTGAACTGAATAGAGAGCACATTCAAGCCAAAGTCGAAGCATTAAAAGCATACGAATCACAAGGAACACGCGACTATCTATCCGAAGAGTTTATCTTTTCACTGGCAAAAACACGCGGTGTACAAGCTGGCTGTCCTTATGCTGAAGCATTCGAAGTAGTCCGTTTGTTCCTGTAAAGTTGAAAGACAGTATGAAAGCCGTTATTTCCTATATTACCAAATTCCTGATAGGAGGAGAAAAGGCCGATGTATTAGCCAGTCTTGTCGGTTACACATCGGATCCCAACAAATTCTCCCGTTATCGCGTAGTCATCATCCCGTCCCCCTTTTTCCGGGATGAAGTTTACGGGACAGCCGAGTCCATACCCAAACTACCACTGGAAGAGATAGAAGGCATACCTCTGCTCTTCGGTTCTCCCAAAATAGAATGGCAGGGGGATACTTGGGTGGTACATGCCGATATCATCGCCAGTGCCTATTTTCTGCTGACGCGATATGAAGAAATACGGAAACGCAACATACGGGACATCCACGGTCGCTTCCTCGGAACAGAATCCCTACCCTTCAAAGCAGGATTCATTCATCGCCCGATAGTCGACGAATACGGTAAATTGTTGCGACGCTGGTTACGCCAAGCGCGTGTACAGTCAGCCGTCGAACTGCCCCCACACATACAAAAAGTATGGCTGACACACGATGTAGATGCTCCTTTCTTTTGCCGGACTTTCCGCAACCTGATACGAGAAACGGTTAAAGGCACAGGACTGAAACATGCCTGGAAGATGTTTCAAGGTCCGTTACAGGAAGATCCGTTCTACACATTTCCCTGGCTTGTAAAACAACGAAACAAATTAAAGGCCGTTATCGGAAAAAACCGTTGTGAATCTCTGTTTTTTATCAAGTCAGGTGGCTCATCCGTTTATGACAAGCCTCATTATAAACTGCATTCAAAGGACTTACAAGAGCTTTTGCTCTTTTGTAAAACCGAAAAAGTACAGATTGGACTGCATACCAGTTACGATGCCGGTAAAACACCGGCACTCATCTCAACGGAAAAAGAATTGTTGGAGAGACAGACCGGAAAATCGGTCACTTACAATCGGCATCATTATCTGGCCTCACGCGAACCGGAAGATATGGTATGGTTGGAAAAAGCAGGTATTACAGATGATTTCACGATGGGCTATCCGGATGTTGCCGGTTTTCGCCTCGGCACATCTCGTCCGGTACATTGGATTAATCCTGAGAATAAACGTATCTCGCCACTTATTCTCCACCCATTGGCAATCATGGAATGCAGCCTGAACGAACCTGTTTATATGAATCTTGGCTATGAGGGAGCACTTGCCTACTCAACACAACTCATCAAACAGGTGGCATCTGCCAACGGCGAACTGGTGTTGCTCTGGCATAACGACTCCATCACCACCCGGATCAAGCCGAATGTCTCTGTCGACTGGCAACGAAAACTATTCGCCGCCATCATTGAAGAATTGATAAAATCATGAAGATACTGATATTATGTGATATGTTTCCCCCTGCATTCGGACCGAGAATGGGCTATTTATGCAAATATATGAGGCGGGCCGGATGGGAACCTGTCGTTGTCACTGAGCAAATCGATGACAGCACGTTCTCTTTCCTGAAAGGAGAAACGCCTGTCACATATGTAAATTTCTTTCATTCCAAAGGGAAAATCCTCCAAAAGTTAGAGTGGATATGCATATTCATACTCGATTATTTTTTCCATTATAAAGACAAGAAGATGGCAAAAGCCGCCTCCCGTTTACTGGAAGAAGGGGAATATGCCGGTATCCTGTGCAGTTCATACCGAACTTTTCCCTTGCCGGCCGCCCAATATATAGCAGAGAAATATCATCTGCCGTTAGTAATCGACCTTCGAGACATAGTCGAACAATATGCTTCCAACGAATATATCGCTCATAACTTCCGTACCTTTTCCTGGTTGGATAGAAAGATCACGGAAACATTCCGTCATAAGTTATTACGGGACAGAAATAATGCATTGAGAAAGGCGGATCAGGTCACGACCATTTCCCCCTGGCATGTGGAAAAACTTCAAGCATACAATCCTAACACAGAATTGGTTTACAACGGTTACGATCCAGAGCTCTTCTATCCTGAACAACATCGGACCTCTCAATTCGTCATCACCTATACCGGACGTTTGATTAGCTTGGCGACACGTGACCCTCGATTGCTTTTCGAGGCCGTTAGCCGGTTAGATCGTGAAAAGCTCATTGATCCAGACCAGTTCCGCATCCAATGGTATGTCGACGCCGGATCAAAAGCGATCATCATGCAGGCAGCAACCGCTTACCCAGTCGCCCGGTATATGGACTTTTTCGACTATGTTCCCGCTTCCGAGATTCCCGGCGTGTTAAACCGCAGTTCCATTCTGCTGCAACTCGCCAATACCTTTGCATCCGACGGACCAAAAGGATTTATGACTACCAAGCTTTTCGAATCAATGGCTGTCGGGAAACCTTTACTCTGTGTAAAGAGTGACGAAAGTTGCCTCGAAGCTACCATCCGGAATACCCATTCCGGACTGGCAGCCCGGACAGCCGAAGAAGCTTTTCGTTTTATCCTGCACCATTATCAGTTCTGGCAGGATAATGGGTACACACACATAAATACGGATAAGGAAGCAGTGGAACGTTTCTCCCGTAAAAAACAAGCTGAACAATTTATGCGTATCTTTACCCGACTAAACAGCAAATGACAGACATGGAAAGGTATCTGAACATTATAGCTTTCAATATTCCCTGGCCTGCCAACTACGGGGGAATCATTGATGTATATTATAAGATAAAAGCTCTGCACCAGTGCGGTGTGAAGATCATCTTACACTGTTTCGAATACGAACGTGCCCATTCACCCGAACTAGAAGCCATCTGCGAAAAGGTATTTTATTACAAGCGACATACAGGGCTACGTACCAATATAACCCTGCTGCCTTATAACGTATACAGCCGCAAGCATCCTGAACTGATCGCCAATCTGTTGAAGAACGATTACCCGATCCTGTTCGAAGGACTCCATTGTTGTTATTACATAAACGATCCGCGACTACACAACCGGAAAAAGATTTACCGGGAAGCAAATATCGAACACGACTATTATTATCACCTGGCACAGGCGGAGAGCCATCCGATCAGGAAAAGCTTCTTCCGGATAGAGGCTTGGCGATTCAAACATTATCAGAAAATACTGAAACATGCCGATCTGATGATTGCCGTTTCAACAACCGATGCTGACTACCTCCGGCACCAGTTCCCCGACAAACCGATCGAATTCATGCCTTGCTTTCACACCAACAACCAAATTACGGTCAAGCCGGGTTCTTCCGATTTTATCCTCTATCATGGTAAACTATCCGTAATAGAGAATACACAAGCAGCCCTCTTTCTTATCCGGAACGTGTTCAGTAAACTGGACTGCCGTTGCATCATTGCCGGTATGAACCCGCCGGCTTCTTTGTTGAAAGCGGCAGCTCCCTATCCGAATATCCATATCGAAGCCAATCCGTCAGAAGAACAGATGAACGACTTGATACACAATGCACAAATACATGCCTTGATTACTTTTCAGGCAACCGGATTGAAACTAAAACTACTGAACAGCCTGTTTGCCGGACGCCATACAGTGGTCAACCGACTGATGATAGCAGGTAGCGGACTGGAATCGCTCTGCCATATCGCCGACACTCCGGACGAAATGGTCTGCATCTGTCGGAAATTGATGCATACCGATATGGCTCCGGAGTCGATCGAGCAGCGCCGCGACTTTCTTTATCCGACTTATTCCAATCAATATCAAGGCGAACACCTCTTACATTTGATCTATGAAGTATGATATCCGACAAGCAGCACAAGCGTTGATTAGCCAACTAAAGGCTATCGATTACGAACGATTGCCTATCAGTAAATATAACAAACGTTATATTGCCCGGCTGAAACCGGTTTTATCCTATTACATGAAAATCTATGCGGACTGTCTCCTTAAAGGACTGGAATCTATCGGTAGCTCACCGGAGGAGATAACACTTATCGACTATGGTGGCGGAAGCGGCTTCCTGAGTATACTTGCTAAACAAGCCGGAATCGGCCGAGTCATCTACATCGACCTCAATCCGGATTCTGTCGATACGATCCGCATCTTGAAAGAGCAGGTCAATACAGGACCTGACATTATTCTTCATGGAGACTCAGACACCTTAGCAGATTGGTGCTCGGCAAATAAAGTCAAGCCACAATTGCTGATCGCGACCGACCTGATCGAACATGTTTACGACCTGTCGGCTTTTTTCGCCAATTTGGTTGCCATCGACAACAAGATGCAAATGTTGTTTACAACGGCCTCTACACCTTTTAACCCGTATGTGAAAAGAAGGCTGCATCGGCTTATGACCATTTGGGAAAAGGAATATTATGCTTTACGTCTGCATTATATCCAACTGCACTTTCCGGCCCTTTCCCCTGCCGAAGCGAAAGAAGCTGCACGAAAGACGCGCGGACTTACCTTCCCACATATCCACAAGGCTGTCAAGACCGGTTCCTATCCTCTATTGAAAGATGCTTTCAACACCTGCGATCCACGAAACGGGAATTGGACAGAACGCATCTTACCCATCGAAACATATCGCTCGCTGGCAAAACCTTTCGGTTATCAAGTCCGGATAGGAAAAGGTTTCTACAACACGGATCGCTCCAACCCGATCTCCACATTCATTTGCTTAGGTATCAACGGTCTGATCAGGATCAGCGGAAAAGCTGGTTTCCTATTTGCCCCGTTTATAACCCTGCACCTACAGAGCGATAACAAAGGACGATAAGTTACAATAACCAAAGCTATGGGTTACGACGCTTAAAGCTATGCATTAGCCATCGTAAAGCTATGGGTTATGTCTCCTAATCCGCAACAGACCGGAAGAGTAGTTGCACATACTCCTTTTCCCAATCGGCAGGTTTCAGGATTGTTCCATTCCATAAAAGCAGGTCTATATCGATCGGAATCTTCCCTTTCTGCTTACTGTCCGACATGCGTCCCAATCGCTTTTCCATCGCCTTCACAGCCCGCCTCACCTCTTCCAGCGAAGCATTCGTACCGGCAACAGCCACTTGGTTCAAGAATAAGCCGGAATCGGATAAACCTATCGGCTCCGTATAAATCGCTTCAGAGAACCGGATCGATCCGAAATAAGCACGCAACAGACTGACCGCCGACTTTAGATTCGCCTCGCAATCCGTATTGGACCCCAAACATAATATAACATTGTTCCACATAGTCATATTTTAAAGCCTTTACGGAGACAAAACTAACAAAAAAATACCTACAATACGGTATTGACCATATTACCATTTCATGCTACCTTTGCGCAAGATTTTAAAAAGATGAGACTATCAGAACTTCGTACAGGCGAAAAAGGGGTTATAGTAAAGGTAATGGGACGCGGAGCATTCCGCAAGCGCATTATCGAAATGGGGTTTATCAGAGGAAAAGAGGTTGATGTCATCCAGAACGCACCGCTTAAAGATCCTATACACTACCGTGTAATGGGTTACGACGTTTCATTAAGACGAAACGATGCGCAAATGATAGAAGTCGTCAGTGTGGCTGAATTCATAGAAGCCAGTACCGGAAAACAGGAAAACCGCCCGGTGGATTCTTATATCCAAACATCTGGCAAGAGTTTACAGGCTATGGCCATGCACAAAGGTAAAACCATCAATGTCGCATTAGTCGGAAATCCCAATTGCGGTAAAACATCTTTATTCAATTTCGCATCCGGTGCACACGAGCATGTCGGTAACTACAGCGGCGTGACAGTCGACGCCAAAGCCGGGACATTCCATCAGAATGACTATACCTTCAAAATCGTAGACTTGCCGGGGACCTATTCCCTATCGGCTTACACCCCTGAAGAACTCTATGTTCGCAAGCATCTGAATGAAGAACAGCCAGACATCGTAATCAATGTAGTCGATGCATCCAACTTGGAACGCAATCTGTATCTGACCTGCCAACTGATCGATATGGACGTACGTATGGTTATCGCCCTCAACATGTACGACGAACTGGAACGACACGGAAATAAGTTCGACCATAACTCTCTCTCAAGGATGATCGGTACGCCGATTGTTCCGACCATCAGTAAGACCGGCTTCGGTATCGAAGAACTTTTCAACCGCGTCATAAAGGTCTACGAAGAAGAAGATCCCGTACTCCGCCATATCCATATCAATTATGGTGATGTATTGGAAAAGGCCATTTATCCAGTAAGGCATGCTTTGAAACTGAACGGAAATGTATCCAAAAGCCTTTCCAAGCGCTACCTTGCCATCAAGTTGCTAGAAGGCGATCCGGAAGTGGAATCATTCGTCAAGTCAATGCCTGGTTCCGAAACAGTCATCCACGAACGCGACCGCAATGTCGCTCAAATCGAAACCCTTCTGAAAGAAGATTGTGAGACAGCCTTCACCAATGCCCGCTACGGTTTTATTTCCGGTGCACTGCGTGAGACCTACGAGCAAAACAAAATAAAAGAAGCGACAAGCACCCAGATCATCGATTTGTTCGTAACCCATAAAGTGTTGGGGTTCCCGATCTTCATCCTTTTCATGTGGATCATGTTCGAAGCCACTTTCCGCTTGGGAGAATACCCGATGGAATGGATCGAATCGTTTGTTGGCTGGATCGGAGAGTTCGTACGTGGAAACATGAGCGAAGGCCCGTTGAAGGATTTACTGGTCGATGGCATTATAGGAGGCGTGGGAGGCGTTATCGTATTCCTGCCCAACATATTGATACTGTATGCCTTCATTTCTTTTATGGAAGATTCCGGCTACATGGCGCGCGCCGCTTTCATCATGGACAAGATCATGCATAAGATGGGGCTACACGGCAAATCGTTTATCCCGCTTGTGATGGGCTTCGGGTGCAACGTGCCGGCTATCATGGCATCTCGTACGATCGAAAGCCGTAACAGCCGGATGATCACCATGCTGGTAAACCCGTTAATGAGCTGTAGTGCCCGCCTTCCGGTGTATGTCCTGCTGACAGGTGCTTTCTTCCCCCAGACGGCCGGAACGGTCATGCTGATCCTCTATGCTTCGGGTATTCTGCTTGCCGTCTTAATGGCACGTCTGTTCAAGCGCTTCCTTTTTAAGGACGAAGATGTACCTTTCGTGATGGAACTTCCTCCTTACCGCATGCCGACAGGTAAATCAATTATGATTCATATGTGGGAAAAAGCCAAGCAATATCTGCACAAGATGGGGGGGGTCATCTTGATCGCTTCTATCATCATCTGGTTCTTGGGATATTTTCCTCGTCATTCGGAAAACGGAGATGTTTTTGAGAAGCAGATCGCCGAAGTGGAACAGTCCGACACGAACCCGGAAGACAAAGCGGAAACCATCGTTGAACTAGAACGCCTGAAATCGATGGACCATCAGCAGAAATCCTACATCGGCCGTATCGGCCAAGCCATACAACCGATACTCCATCCACTGGGTTTCGACTGGAAGATGAGTGTCAGCCTATTGACCGGTATGGCCGCCAAAGAAGTCGTCGTCAGCACACTGAGTGTCTTATATACAGGAGAGTCGGATGATAGCCAGGTCTTGACCGAACGATTAAAACAGGATAAAAATGCCGAGGGAGAATTGGTCTTTACACCTTTGGTCGCACTGAGTTTCATGCTCTTTGTCCTGATCTATTTCCCTTGTATCGCTACAATATCGGCCATTGTCCACGAATCCGGCTCCTGGAAATGGGGTATATTTGTAATTGTTTATACTTGCGTACTTGCGTGGTTCGTCTCATGCGTAGTCTATCAGACAGGGCACTTCTTTATGAACCTGTTTAATTAATACACCTTCTTTATGTGGCAGGAAATAGCAGTTTTCATCATCGGCCTTATCGTTATTTTCTATATCGGAAAGAAAATATATAAGTTCTTTACACATCCCACCGGAACAGACAATCCTTGTCAAGGATGTCCGGGATGTGCATTAAAGAACAAAATCCGAAACAACTGTATCTGACTTCTCTACCCAAAAACAAGAGATTCGAGGAAGTATATTATTTTGCTATTTTATACAGATAAAGTAGTACTCAAAGATTTACACTATCTTTGCAACCGACTAAACAATAGAAAAATGCATAAGAAAATTTATTTATCAGTTATTTTAGGAATTCTGTTCTTTGTCTCGTGTAAAGACAAAAAACAATATTACGAAGAAAGTGGTACCGTGTTTCATACCCTATATACGATCAAATATGAAGCGCCCCATATTTTAACGGATAAAATCGATGCCGAGTTGCAAAAGTTCAACCTGTCCTTGAATCCCTTCAACCCAAATTCGATCATCGCAAAAGTGAATAATAACGAAGCGGTGGAAGTAGACGAATGGTTCACGGAGGTATTTAACAAGTCGATGGAAGTTTCCCGCAATTCAGATGGTGTTTTCGATATCACCTGTGCCCCTCTGGTTAATCTTTGGGGGTTCGGTTTCAATAAAAAGGACAGTGTGACACCTGCTATGATCGACAGCCTCAAAACTTTTGTAGGCTACCGAAAAGTACATCTGGAAGGCAAAAAGGTCGTGAAAGACGATCCCCGTCTGCTATTGAACTGCTCCGCCATAGCCAAAGGATATTCCTGTGACGTGATCGCCCGCCTGCTTGAAAAAGAAGGAGTGGAAAACTATATGATTTTGATTGGAGGCGAAGTGGTAGTAAAGGGTGTCAATCAGAATGGCGTATGCTGGCGTACCGGTATCAATCTCCCGGAAGACGATCCGGACGGCATCAAAAATAATTATGACGAAATCGTCCAACTATGTAAAAAAGGCGCGATTGCCACTTCAGGCAATTATCGCAACTTTTATATCAAAGACGGTAAAAAATATGCCCATACAATCGATCCACGTACCGGTTATCCAGCCGAACAAAGCGTGTTGAGCGCAACAATCGTTGCTAATGACTGTATGACTGCCGATGCTTACGCCACTGCATTTATGGCAATGGGCTTGGAAAAAGCCCGGCAAATGGCAGATTCCTTACCTGAGATCGAATACTACGTGATATACGCTGACGAAAATGGGAAGCATCAGATTGAATACTCAAAAGGGATGCTTCAGTATCTGCCTAAACGGAAACAATGATAAGTTCGGATAATTCCTGATTGATTAAATATGACAAGAAACGTCCTGAACCAGCTTGAATGTAAAATAGGAAAAGCGGGCGAAATTTTATGTAATACGGATGACACCGGCAATGTCTTATTGTTTGTCTCTTCCGGAAAACTGGTCATCTATAATCAAAACCAGACGCCGGTTGCCGATGTGGACGAAGGACATTTTGTATTACTGCCTGCCGAAAAATCATTTATTGCGATAGCCATCACATCGACACGACTCATACTCATGCATGCCGGTCCGCTTTCCGAAATGATAACAGACGATCCGGAATGGAATCCGGATCGTCCTGTCATACTCCCTATCTGTCCATCTTTAGCTAAAACCCTATACATAATCGAATATTATCAAAATGAAAAGCGAAGCGAACTGAACTAACGAAGCATAGCTTTTATCAACTCGTTATTTTCCTGATGCAAACTGAAACGTACCTTGTGATCGTCGCCATACTGCCAATCCATTATCGGAACATTGTTTACTAGCACTTCCGACGGGCGCTGCGGAGCGTCGATCTCCAATTCGTATGTCCGTGCTTTGCACATGCCGTTATACGATCCTTCCACTGGGAAAACAGTAAACTCTACTGTCCGCCCGCTCTGCTTACATTCAAAACGGGTTGTAGCAATCGCTCCATTTTCATAATCATATGTTTTACCATCATCTTCATACATCGTATAGGAAGAGACATCTTTGGGAAATACTTTCACCATCAAAGTATCCAACGGTTCCTCCCCAATGAATTGCATATCTTTTTGGAACGGTATGATCGCCCCTTCACGTACGAACAGCAACCCTGCACGGTTATCAGGTATTGCATGCTTGATTTCCCTACCGCCAGCCAATTTTTCACCTGTCCAAAAGTCAAACCAGTTCCCTTTCGGCAAGTAGATCGAATCACTGAAGATACCGACCAGAAAACTTTGGCCAAACATATACTGATAGACCATATCATCCGTCTTACGGTCATCAGGAAACATCAAAGGCATGGAGCGTACAATCGGCATACCGGTCTGTGCCCCTTCCAATGCTGCCGAATAAATATAGGGCATCAACGCATAACGCAACTTCACATAATCCCGGTACATTTTCTTTTCTTTCTCTGGGAAATAGAACGGTTGATGCAACGAATACCAACTATTGATCTGCACCCATGGCAAGAAGAGGCCGAAATGAAGACTCTGCAGTTCCTCGTCCTTATTGACATTCATCACGTCGCAAGAAGTATTGAGAAAACCGCTCATACCCAAGTTCAACTGGTCGAACAGAGCCGTACGCCCTCCCCCGTTATCACCGCTGGTGGAAGCGCTCCAATGCTGCGTTCCCGACCACCCGGCAGTATAATGATGCCAAGAACGGAGTCCAGTGTGTTCACGCATCATCTTATACATCTGCTTCGGCAAAAGAATCTGGTTCAAGTTATGCATCTCTTTATCGGTGTGTCCGTTATAATACTTGAAATTCGGATGTTCGTCTATCGTACGTGCCGGGTCCATCTTGAAACCGTCTACACCATTATCCACAAAGTTCTTCAAATGATCCATCCAGTGCTCCTGCCCGGAAAGAGGCTTCCCCATCGCCTTCGCCAACGCATCCTCCTCCGGAACGCTCAGATCATACTCGATACAGAGCCAAAGCCCCATGTGATACCCCATCCCATGCAGACGGCCGATAAGCAGCCGATGGTTTTCTTTCTTCGGATAGCGAGTAGAATCCCAATAAGCTTCAGCCGAAAACTTCTGATAGTTCCATTTCTTTTTAGTCGAGAAATCATAACGTTTCTCCATCCATTGCGGTTCGAGCCAGAATAAGTCGCAAGGGACACCCATCTCACGGAAACGTACAGCATCATTCAAAATATCGAATTGGTCTTCCAGCATATTCGGACCGAAACACAATCCGTATGCATATTTCGGCAACAAGTAAGGCCGACCGATAATAGCCGTATAATAGTTGATCACATCGGGCATCGAATTACCGAACATCAAATAGAAATCCACCTCGTCCGTCGTATTATAGATTGAGAAAACATCCGACTGGTAGTTGCCGATATCAAAGAAATTTTTCCGTGTCGTGTTGTTGAAAATACCCCAATTTTCGGAACTGATCATAAAAGGCATCGGAATCTCGGTATGCTGGTAAGTAGTCCACATACGCAACAGTTCGCCCCGATGTTGAATATGGTCGCGACTGGTACTGCCACCACCATAGAAACGTTCGCCGTCTTTCAGCGAGATCGAAAGGATACTGGTGTTCTTGTAATCGCCGGTTTCCGCCTGGTCTTTCATGTTTCCCGGATTTTTGTCGTCACCGATGATCGTTCCATTGTTGGGGACTTTCATGTCCTTGTATTTGGCATTGATCACTTCTCCCAGCTCAATGCACAACGGATCGGCAGAAGTAAGAAAGACTACTTTCTCGATAATCACCCGCCCTTTCCGGTCAGAAACAGATATAGCACCGGTCTTTTTATCAACTTTCAGTCGATAAGCGCCGGTCGATACTTCAAACTGCTGTTTATTGTCTTTCGGGGAAACCGGAACCGGGTCCCAATCCGTCTTAATAATTCCGTAACGTTGCATCAACGACTCAGAAAAGGTTGAACGAGGAGTAACCCGAATCCGGAATATCCCATCCGTACAAACTTCCACATTCATGTTCAGCCCATTCTGTAAACAAACATCGAATGACTGTTTCTCCCCTGCAGCAAAAGCGGATTGCAGGAAAAACAGACATACAAGCAAATAATAGATCTTTTTCATGATATTTAAAAGTTAATACCACAAAAATACAGACTTCCTATTCGCCTTACCTTCAATAAATCATCTTAAAACATAGAATTTTGTCCAATCTTCAGAACTTCTTCAACTCTTGATAAAGCAGCCTGACCGGTAACCCCATCACGTTATAAAAACTGCCATTGATGGCTTCGACTGCCACGTACCCGATCCATTCCTGTATGCCATAGCTACCGGCTTTATCAAACGGACGATATTTATCGACATAGTAGACGATCTCGTCATCATCCAGCCTGGCAAAACAGACGGTCGATGAAGCGGAAAAAGAAACCGTTTTTTCTTTTGTCGTA
This sequence comes from Parabacteroides sp. MSK.9.14, assembly GCF_019041495.1. Taxonomy (NCBI): domain Bacteria; kingdom Pseudomonadati; phylum Bacteroidota; class Bacteroidia; order Bacteroidales; family Tannerellaceae; genus Parabacteroides; species Parabacteroides sp. MSK.9.14. The sequence continues at coordinate 8,379 of NZ_JAHPXO010000031.1, read as the reverse complement.
ATACAAACACCGGTAATCACCTCATGTACATGCCCGGACAGTTTCCGAAGCATGGCGATAGCATCTTCGCGATCTTTCGGTTTTCCTAAAATTTCACTGAAAGTCCACACAATCGTATCGGCAGTGATCAACAATTCGTCTGCCGACATGGAAGAGATGTAGGCTTCCGCCTTTTTCCTAGCGATATAGACCGGAACCTCGTCCGACCGCAACGTTTTGGGAAAGGATTCGTCTATATCCGGGATCGTCTGTACTTCAAAGTCAATATCCAATCCCGCCAGCAATTCGCGTCTCCGGGGAGAATTGGAACCTAATACGATTTTATATTGACTCAAGTTAGGGAGTATGCTTTTCATTATCCTATTTTATCAGTTTAGTTCTACCAGCCGAAAGCCTCGTCACCCATCCAGTGGCCTTGAGCTCTCATGACTTGTTCGATTACATCGCGGGCAACGCCAGCCCCCCCATTCTTGTGGGAGATATATTTGGCGATACGCTTGATCTCAGGAGCCGCATCAGCGGGTGCTACCGGCAGGCCGACCATTGTCATCACTTCGTAGTCAGGAATATCGTCCCCGGCATACATAACCTCTTCAGGCTGCAGACCAGTCTTTTCCAGAAAATCCCGGTAATCGTGGACTTTTACTGCACTCTTCATATATATATGAGTAATGCCGAGACGCGAAAAGCGGATCTGTACCGCTTCCGTATAGCCTCCGGTAATGATGGCTACGTGATAGCCTTTCTTGACAGCGAGCTGCAAGGCATAGCCATCTTTTATATTAACGGTACGCATAGGGTCGCCATTCGGATGCAACGGGATTACATCACAGGACAAAACACCGTCTACATCAAAGACAAAAGCCTTTATCTTACTCAGATCATAATTGATACTACTCATGTTGTGCCTCCTTATGTATGCTTTGACTGATCAGCCGGTAGATCGACCGCATATCGGAATCCCCCAACATAGCCAAATGTTTATTAATCACATTCTCATCATATCGGATAGCCGGACCAGTCTGTGCCACCCTCGGCGGCATCGTATGTATCTTGGCTGCCGTCTCGTCGATAAGTGGCAACAAGACATCAGCCGGTATATCCTGTTCTTCTAATAATTTAACAGCCAACGCATAAATATGGTTGGTAAAATTACAGGCAAAAACAGCTGCCAGGTGTAAACTTTTACGTTTGTCGGACGACAGGAAACGGATATTTCCCGAAAGTTTCTCCGCCAAATGTTGCAATTTGCCAGCATTTTCAGACGTATTAGCTTCAAGAAAAAAAGGGATCACGTTGAAATCTACCTCCCGTGTTTTACTAAACGTCTGCATCGGATACAGGACTCCATAATTGGCCGTATGGCCGTTGAAAACATCCATCGGCATACTGCCTGCCGTATGCACCCACAAGCCCTCATTCGGCCTGACACGAGCAATCACATCCGCCAAAACCGTATCTTTTAAAGAAAAGACATACAGGTCAGCATCCGTATCGACAGTTTCGGGATCAGTTGTCCAGGGACAGCCCAACAGAGCAGCCAGCTGCTGTGCATTTTCCGGCGTATGGCTATACACCTGCCCGATCTGCATCCCTTTGCGATGCATTTCGAGCGACAAGCGCGTCGCCAAGTTGCCAGAGCCTAAAAAAATGATTTTCATACTTTCCCCTGTTCGTTTTCAATTGGCATACGGAAAGTTCCGAGATGTATCTTTTCCCATTGCAGATGCGATTCGTCAAACGGCTTACGTTCCTGATCCTTATATCCGATACCGATGATGGACAAAACGTCCAGTTGGTAAGGTACATCGAGAAGTCCTCGCACATACTGCGCGGCGTCCGTATCGTCTTCCATCTGCCGGTTGCGTATTTGGCACCAACAACTGCCCAGTCCCAAATCTTCAGCCTGCAATTGCATATAGATGGAGGCAATCGAAGCATCTTCTACCCAAACATCGCTTTCCATTACATTCGCCAGTACAACAACAGCCAACGCGCAATCTTTCAGGAACGCAGCACCTGCCGGTTTGCATACTGACAACTTGGCCAACATTTCCTTATCCTCCACGACAACAAACTGCCAGGGATTTTTCCGTTTGGAAGCCGGTGCCATCAAAGCGGCTTTCAATATCATTTCCACCTGCTCCGGATTCAGTAACTGATCCGTGAATTTACGGGTACTTTTTCTGCTCTTTATTAATGTTGCGAAACTTTCCATTTATATTTTACTTTATTGATTGCGAAAGAGAAAACAAAGATAATGAGATTTTCGGTACAAAAAAAGCCCCTTTTCCTCTGATTGATCAAAGGAAAAGGGGCTTTCAGAAATCAGCCGGCTTTATTCCCAGCCTCCTCCTAACGCCTTGTAAAGATAGACCGTTGACAGCAGTTCGTCAAGCATCGCCTTGTTCAGACTGAGTTGGGCGTCAAGCAAACCACGCTGGGCATCAAGAACGTCCATATAGCTAGTGACACCGTTGATGTACTGCAATTGTGCCAGCTGAAGGTAAGTATCAGCAGCATTGAGCAATTTCTCGTATGACATGCGAACCTCCTTTGCCTTGCGGATCGTGACAATTGCATTGTTGACTTCCTTAAAAACACTGAGCACGCTCTTCTGGTAATTATATACTTCCTGCTCATAGCGAGCACGGGCCGCCTTCAGCTTCGCTTTGTTCTTACCCATAGCAAACAACGGTTGCAGCAAATCGCCAGCAAGGAACCAAGCAGGACTCTTAATGAAATTCGTCAGTTCTTCGTTTTCAAAACCCAAATTACCAGTCAAGCTGATCTTTGGAAAAAGATCGGTTTGAGCCACTCCTACCCTAGCATTCGCTTCACGCAGTTTCTGCTCGGCTTGCCGCATGTCCGGACGCCGTTCTAGCAAGGAAGAAGGCAAACCGACCGGCAATGTCTCCAGCAAATGCTGTTCACGTAAAGGCAATCCACGCGGGATATCCCCCGAATACTGTCCAAGCAGGAAAGCAAGGTCATTCTCCTTTATTTTGATCTTCTGTTCAAGTGAAGGAAGCAAGGTCTCCGTACGTGCCAGTTCCACCTGTGCCTGGCTATAGGACGTCTCGGAAGTCAGACCACCTTCGAAGCGCAGTTTGGCTAAGCGGACGCCTTCGCGACGGGCAGCCAATGTATGGCGTACGATATCTTGTTCCTGATCGAGTGCACAAAGTTCATAATAAGCAGCAGCCACTTCCGCTACCAATGTCATCTGCAAGGCGTGACGTGCTTCCACCGATTGCAGATAGGCAGCAATTCCCGCTTCGTTTGCCCAACGAAGATTCCCCCACAGGTCCAATTCCCACGAGAGAGCCAGTTTGGCTCCGTATTCAGGATCAGGTTTTGGGTTATCACCTCCGTAATTCAAGCGTTCTTTCTGTCCATAAATCCGGGCTCCTATTTCCGGGAACTGATCGGCAAAGGTGATCCGTTTCGAAGCGATCATCTCCTTAACCTTCGCAACAGCGATCTTCATGTCTTTATTATTATCGAGAGCGATGGTAATCAGACGTTGCAAAGTCGTATCGACATACAGGCTCTGCCAAGAGATGCTGTCTATCGAAGCTGTATCCGCTCCTGCCACAATCTCTTCCGGAAGATCCAGTTCCGGAAGAGCGTACTTCTTGCCGATCTTGCAGGAAGGAAGAGCCAACGCAAGGGACAGGACTATGAATATATAGATATTTCGTTTCATTGTAATTATTTGCTTATTGTTCGATGAAGAATACGTTCCATTCTGACTTTACCTTTTATCTTGTAAATCAAGACAAAGAAGAAAGGAACCAAAACGATCCCGACTGTGATAGCAACTAGCATCCCGAAAAACACACCGGTACCGATACTGTGGCGTGAAGCAGAACCCGGTCCGCTTGCCAATACCATCGGAAGCATACCCAGAACAAATGCCAATGAGGTCATCAGGATCGGACGAAAACGCATTCGGGCGGCATGAAGGGCAGCCTTAACAACCTCAACTCCGGAATCGACCTGTATTTTGGCAAACTCGACGATCAAGATCGCATTCTTTGCTGCCAAACCAATCAACGTCACCAAGCCGATCTGGAAATAAATGTCGTTGTGCAGGCCCGTCACCCATATTCCAAGGTAAGCTCCCAATGCTGCAACCGGCAATGAAAGCAGTACTGCGATCGGTACGATCCAGCTTTCATATTGGGCAGCTAGAAAAAGGAAGACGAAAAGAAATACCAGCGCCAACACGAATCCAGTCTGTCCACCGGCCTTTTTTTCCTGATAAGAAAGTCCGCTCCATTCCAGCCCGATATTCTCAGGCAGATGCTCGCGGGCAATCCGCTGCATGGCGGCCATTGCTTCGCCAGAACTATATCCAGGAGCGGCAACAGCACTAATAGCAGCAGTCGTAAACATATTAAAACGTTTGATCGTTCCCGGTCCTGTTGTATAGCTGGTCGTTCCTAAGGCTGTTAATGGAACCATCGAACCGTTCTGTGCACGGACAAAAAACAGGCCAAGATTATCACGCGTTGCACGATATGGTGCCTCCGCCTGAATATATACCTTATATATACGGTTGAACATGTTGAAATCGTTCACGTAGACGGAACCTAAATAAGCTTTCATAGTTGAGAAGATATCCGTCAACGGGATACCGAGAAACTTCGCGCGGTCGCGGTCTACATTGAAGTAGAGCTGCGGAATCTCCGACTGCAAGGCTGAGGACACACCTGTCAGTTCCGGCGCTTGTGATGCATAGAGCATAAAAGTGTCGGTAGCCGCCACTAAGTTTTCCCAACTGGCATCACCACGGGCCTCAAGTTGCATTTCCAAACCTCCGCTCTCTCCTAATCCTGGAATCACAGGAGGACGGTTCAGATAGGCCAATATCTCCGGATAATATAAGAACTCTTTACGGCATTGTTCCATTACATCTTCCACTCCCATGTTGGAAGATTTGCGTTCCTCCCAAGGCTTCAGAATAACGGTCAGGGTAGAACGGCTCTGCGAAGTTCCGACACGTGCGCTGCTACCGGTCACATTTTGCACATATGCGACAGCCGGCAGACTTTCAATGAAAGCGATGGCTCGATCTGTAATTTTACGCGTACGTTCCAAAGTCGCCCCTTCGGGCATCACCAGTTCGACAGTAAAGAACCCTTGGTCTTCTTCAGGAATAAAGCTGGTCGGGATTACCCGATTCAACACAAAGATGAACACGATTACCATTCCGAAACCGGCCAGGATGCGCCTTGGATTCCGAATCGCTTTTTCCAGTAAATGGCCGTATTTATTATTTCCTTTGGCCAACCAAATATTGATTTTACGGAAAACAATATTTTTTTTCTTCCTGTTCGGACGTAGAATAATCGCACACATGGCAGGGCTCAACGTCAATGCCACGACTGTGGATAACAGTACGGAAACTACGATCGTAATGGAGAACTGACGGTACAAAGCTCCAGTAATTCCGCTCAAAAAACTAACAGGAACAAACACGGCCGCCAACACCATAGAGGTAGCGATTAAGGCTCCCGACAATTCGTGCATGGCTTTATGAGTAGCCTCGCGTGCCGTCAGATGCTCTTCATGCATCAAACGTTCCACGTTTTCCACCACAACAATAGCATCATCCACTACAATACCGATTGCTAGAATCAAACCTAACAAAGTCAACATATTGAGTGAGAACCCCATGATCAGCATAAAACCGAATGTTCCGATCAAAGAGATAGGAACAGCAATTGTCGGGATCAAGGCCGCACGCCAGTTCTGCAAAGATAGGAATACCACCAATACGACCAAGAACAGAGCTTCAAATAAGGTTTTATATACCTCGTGGATAGACTGCGATATATATTCGGTTGCATCGAAAGGAAACTTATATTCCAACCCTTCTGGAAAATTCTGGCTGATTTCTTTCATCGCCTCCTTTACATTCGTAGCTACTTCCAGTGCATTGGCTCCCGGCAACATATAGATAGCAAGTATAGCCGCATTTTTTCCATTCAGTCCACTTTCCGTCGAATAAGAAGAGGCTTCAAGTGAAACTCTTGCCACATCACGAATACGGACAATAGAGCCGTCTGGGTTGGCACGGACTACAATATCTTCGAACTCCTTTACCGTAGACAAACGTCCTCTGGCAGTAACAGGCAAAGTGATATCGACATCCAATACTGGTTGTTTTCCCAACTCACCGGCTGCAGACTCGCTATTTTGCTCTTTCAGGGCATTTTGCAAGTCCTTTACTGTCAACCCCATATTCGCCAAACGATCCGGATAAACCCAGATTTGCATACCGTAATAACGGCTACCGACATTCGAAACACGGCCTACACCGGGAATACGACGCAATACATCCAACACGTTAATAGTCGCAAAATTACTCAAATAGATTTCGTCAAAACGAGGATCATCCGAAAGTAGACTCAATGTCATCAACTGACTGGCTGATTGTTTTTCTACCGTGATACCGTTCTGCACAACGTCTGCTGGCAAACGAGACTCCGCCAGTTTCACACGGTTCTGGATCTCTACTGCCGAAAGGTCTGGATTCGCATTCACATCGAATGTTACAGTGATAGTCAGACCTCCCGAATTAGAGCTACTGCTTTGCATATAGATCATACCCGGCGTACCGTTCAACTCCTGTTCGATAGGAGTCGCAACAGCCTGCGATACCGTCATGGCACTTGCACCTGGGTACGAGGCGCTAATTTTAACAACCGGTGGAGTGATCTGCGGATACTGGTCCACCGGCAACATCACCAACCCGATAATCCCGACAATAACAATTACCAAAGAAAGCACTGTCGAGAAAACGGGACGATCTATAAAAAATCCCGGTTTCATTCCTCTTCCTCCTCTGCCCTTAATGCTTCAATCGCTTTATCGTCACCCGCCTGTATCGGCTGTACCAACATTCCGGGAACTAACTTATGATAGCCTTCTATTACGACTTGTTCATTTTCACCCAATCCACGTTCTATAACAATGTTATTTCCGATTTCCGGCCCAGTCTGCACAAAACGCTTTTCTGCTACATTATCCCGGCGGACTACATAAATGAAAGCTCCTCCTTTCTCTATGGAAATAGCCTTACGGGGAACAACAATCGCACGTTCACGGACATCCAACAAGAGTTTCACTTTTGTGAACTGCCCCGGGAGAAGTTTCTGGTTCGGATTGGAAAGTTCAGCACGCACCCCGAATGTTCCAGTCTGCGGATCAACAATCGGATCGGCAAAATCCACTATCCCTTTAACAGGATATTCGGAATCATCGGCTAAGGTAACTGTTACGGTCGGTTGCCAGGAGCGGGATGTGTCCTGCTCTCCGAATTTAATATTACGACGTTCGGCACGCAGATAATCTAATGCAGTCATTTTAAAGTCTACTAAAACAGTATCACTCTTTACTACAGCTGCCAATTTAGAGTTTACACCAGGACCGACCAAGGCGCCAACATCCACAAAACGTTCGCTGATATATCCGGCCAGCGGAGAGGTTACAGTCGTATAACTCAATTCAAGTTGGGCCTGATCCAGATCGGCTTTACTCATGGCAATATCCGCCTCTGCATCTCCTAACGATGCTAATGCATTGTCCAAATCCAATTGGCTGGCAGCATGCTGCTCGTACAAAGGCTGCAAACGTTCTACATCGCGTTTAGCTTTTGCAGCTTGTGCTTCGTTCTTTTTCAGCTGTGCTTTAGCTTTCTCTACCTTTGCCTTATAAAGAGCCGAATTAATAATGAAAAGAGGTTCATTCTGCTTAACTTCCTTTCCTTCCACAAACAACATCTTTTCCAGATAACCCTCAACGCGGGCATGTATCTCCACGAACCGAGCTGCCCGAATGCGTCCGACATATTCACCAAAGATCTGTACATCTTCCTTTGCCGGTTTATCAACAATCACGAGAGGCTTCAAAGGTTCATCCTTATGTCGGCATCCTGTTGCTAACACTATCAAGGCTAAAAACACAGCCCCTTTAACCAATCTTTCTCCTACCATCTTCTAATATCTATAATTGACATTTAAACTTGCTATATATATCTATCTCTAAATTAAGACATGAAATAATCGTACCACTGTTTCAATCAAGATGCTAAAAAACATTATACAGCTTATTTATAAGATAATACCTTCTATACAAAATAGCTTGTTACCTAAATCACAATCCATATATGTAGAATTATTCCACATTCTTCCTAAAAAAATCCCCAATTATGACACCAAAACGTTACCCAATACCAAACAGTCCTCCGGAAAGAATCCTTCAACATATAAAACAGAAAAAGGAGTCAGGCTTACGACTGACTCCTCCTCTTAGAGAACTTTCGCTCTCACTCCTAAAAAACGGCGGCTATCTACTCTCCCACTTTTA